>JBEBHT010000352.1:0-4425 GCA_040081135.1 Lacibacter sp.
GCCTTTATAGAAAAAACGATCACCGAGCAGGGAAAGATGACAGAAGCCCTGCAGCAAAAATTAGACAAGGCTTCAACCATCAATGAACTGGAAGATATCTACCTCCCCTACAAACCCAAACGCAAAACAAAAGCTCAAACGGCAAGAGAAAATGGATTAGAGCCTTTATCAGTTTTACTTCTTGAGCAAAAAGATATCGATGTAAGCGAACAGGCTGCTGCATTTATCAACGAAAAAATAAAAACAATTGAAGAAGCATTGCAGGGTGCCAGAGATATTATTTCTGAACAGGTGAATGAAGATGCAACTGTTCGTGCTAAACTGCGTAAGTTTTTTGAAGACCGTGCACTTGTAAAAACCACTGTTATCAAAGACAAGGAAACCGAAGGTGTTAAGTATAAAGATTATTTCGACTTCAGCGAGCCTGTACATAAAATTCCTTCCCACCGAATCCTTGCTGTTTTGCGTGGCTTTACAGAAAGTATTTTAAAAATGAGCATTGAACCGGAAGAAGAACTGGCAATTGAACTCATCGAAGAGCAATTTATAAAAGGCATGAACGAAAGCAGTGCCCATGTAAAAAAAGCAGTTAAAGACGCTTACAAGAGATTACTGCAACCAAGTCTTGAAACAGAATTCCGTTCGCAGCTAAAACAGAAAGGCGATGAAGATGCGATCAATGTGTTTTCAGAAAATCTCCGTCAGTTATTACTGAGCAGTCCTTTAGGAAGCAAACGAATTCTTGCTCTTGATCCCGGTTATCGTACCGGTTGTAAAATTGTTTGTCTTGATGAAAAAGCTGATCTGCAGACAACTGATCTCATCTACATTCATGAACCCGGCAAATTACATGCAGCTGAACTCACCATTCGTCATTTGGTTTCAACCTACAATACACAGGTATTTGCCATTGGTGATGGAACTGCAGGAAGGGAAACAGAACAGTTCATTAAGAAATTAAATCTTGGTCTGCCCATTTTCCTGGTGAATGAAGATGGAGCTTCTGTGTACAGTGCAAGTGAAGTGGCAAGAGAAGAATTTCCTGATCATGATATTACAATCCGTGGTGCAGTTAGTATAGGAAGACGGTTGATGGATCCTTTAGCTGAACTGGTTAAGATTGATCCAAAGAGTATTGGTGTTGGTCAATACCAGCATGATGTAAACCAGATGAGGTTGAAAGAGCGACTGGATCAAACAGTAGTGAGTTGTGTAAACCAGGTGGGTGTAAATCTTAATACTGCCAGCAAAAACCTGTTGAGCTATGTTAGTGGTATCAACAGCAGCATTGCAGAAAATATTGTGAAGTACAGAAATGAAATCGGACGCTTTAAGAATCGTAAACAATTATTAAAAGTCCCAAGACTTGGAGAAAAAGCTTTTGAACAATGTGCAGGTTTCTTACGTATTCCTGATGGCGAAAATGCATTAGACAAAAGTGCTGTACATCCGGAAGCATACACTCTTGTTGAACAAATGGCAACTGATCTGCAGATTAAAGTGGAAGATTTAATTGGCAATGAAACCAACATTAAACAGGTAGCATCAAAAAAATATGTAAGCGAACAGTTTGGTGAATTAACCATTACTGATATCCTGAAAGAACTCGTGAAACCCGGGCTTGATCCACGTAGTGAAGTCCAGGTATTTGAATATGCCAACATCTTCAGCATCGACGAAGTAAAAGCCGGCATGGTGATTCCCGGTATGGTTACCAATCTTACACGTTTTGGTGCTTTTGTTGATATCGGTGTTAAACAGGATGGGCTGGTGCATGTATCAGAAATTTCACACGACTATATTACAGACCCGGCAGAAAAATTAAAGCTGAATGATAAAGTAATGGTGAAAGTTGTTGAAGTTGATATAACAAGAAAACGAATTGCTTTATCTATTAAGCAAACACAGGAAGCGCCGGCCAGAGGAACAAGATTCAACAATTCACCTGCAAGACAGGGAAATCAAAGTGCAGGATTTAAAAAGAAAGAAGAAGACTTAAGCAATATGAGCGTAAATGATGCATTAAGTGCATTAAAGAAAAAGTTCGGCAAGTAAAATAATACAATTGTATAAAATAAACAGGCGCAGTTAAACTTTGGGGTTTCAGCTGCGCCTGTTTCAGTTCGGAAAGCTTACAATCTGAATCCGACTGTAAAGCTCAAAACTCTATGCTTGTTATTTTCATCTGCACTGCTGTTAGTGCCCGATTGCAGTTTTGCTAAACCCAAACCGTAGTTTACAGAGAACAAAGCTTTTTCACCTTCAAAGCCAATTGTTCCATTTAAACCGTAATCAAAACGGCGCATGATGCCAAAGCCTGTACCCTCTTCCGCAGAAGTAGTTGGATCATCATTTGAAAATTCAATTTTCTTAGTGCTGCTGTATGACGCACCTAAGAATTTACCCTCCTGCTTATTCTTTCCTGCAACACCCATTGCAACATAAGGACCAGCTCCAATAAAGAATTTCGACTGTTCTCCAACAGGCACTTTCACTACTACGTTTACCGGCACCTCAATATACATGGGATTGGTAGTAGCCTTATGATAAGTTGCATCTGTTGTATTACCAATTTGTGTTTTTGAACCCTTGCCTGTAAAAAAGATTCCCGGCTGTAAATAAAGTAAAGACACAATCTGAATGTCCCCCTGAAGTCCTGCATGAAAACTTACCAGTGTTTTCGCATCATCAATGCTGCCATCCTTTGTAATAGACACATTGGCCATGTTTAGGCCACCTTTTAAAAGTACTGACGATTTTTGAGCTGACACACTACCCATAACAGCGCTCATTCCAATTAAACAAATTAATTTAAGCTTCATAATGATAATTTATGTTCCTTAGCCAAACACTATGCCAAAACATTTGAGGGAACGGTTAATAGAGGAATGTTGTAAATGATTCTTGCGTATTTATAAATATGCAGTTTAAGACTGTATGAACAGAAACAAGTTTAGTCAGCTATAAAAAATATTTCTTCCCACTGAATTTTGAAAGGGATCTATGCGTTTCAATAATTACGCATATATTTTTTAATCTTTTGTGCAAAAAGAGATCCGATTGAACTGATAAAAGGTATTCAGGAATATTCATTGAATGCAATTCTCATTACAGCCGATTCAATTTTGATTAAACAGGAAAAGGAACTAAACTGGTCAACGGTTTATATAACGGAGTAGAAGCTGATTTATTCAACAGCCTGATCAACATAAGCCGAAACCCAGCCAACTGATCCGTTTTTGATGAGATAGAATTGCTTTGTTTCATTAACCGATTTAAACTGGCGCATAATTTTCAGCAACAATGCAGTGCCCGACATTAAAGAACGCTGATCAAAAACAGAATGTACACGTTTTACTTCCTTACCAATTGCACTCTTGTCCCACTTAGCATCGCTGATCATATCTGTAATAGAAGTTTCTGAGAGAGATGCATAATTCGTTGAAAGACGATCAGCAAATCTCTGCACATCTTCATACGTAACAGGTACAACAGAATTATTGGTAAGCTCAGGGTAAATTAAAGTAGCTGCTGCCCATGCAATACCACCACTGAATGCAACATGATCACTTACAGGATAACTGCCGCTTGAATTGATGGCATAAATGATTTCTGAACTTTCAGCACCGGCAGCAACACGTACCAACTGGCGGTTAAAGTTTTCCATCGACTTATCTTCACCACACATTTTTTCAGTTGCATTAGCTGTACTTTTTGTACCCCATGTTAACTGAAACAGGTAAAACTCATTGTCATTTCCATAAGGGAAAAAGCCGCCCTTGGTATTACCGCTTCCAATATCAATTAAAAATGTATTGTACCTCCTTGCAAAAGGCACAATTCCAAGATGTGATAATTTAGCTTCCTGTAACACACTTACCACTTCAACCTTGCGTTCAGGTTCATTTACTTTTGATCTGAATGCTTTGATGAAATTATCGATCCATACAGTTTTACTATCCTTTTCTGCCTGTACTTTTACACCACTGCTGATAACAGTAAAGATCCTGGAAGAAGGAATTTTATAATCACCCATTGCTTTATTGAACAGCCAGGTTAACCCGTTTATCGTTGCATCAAAAGTGGGCTGTGTAAAAGAAATGAAATCAGTATTTACAGAAGTATCTTTCAGAATTGTAAATGAGTTCCCGTTTTCTGCATTTTTCTTCAGCTCAATCACACTCATCTTTACACCTTTCGATCCTACTTCAATACCAGCATAAATATTCGGTGTGCTGAATTTTGACTTAGATTTTGCCTGGGCTGAAACAGATACGACCGAAATAAACAACAGGGAAATAATGGAAAGCAGGCGGTTAATGTAAATTTTATGCATGGTTGTAGTTATAATTATAAGACTGACCGTAAAAGTAACATAATCAACAGGCTTATCGGCACCATATTAAATGCATGTCAGTAACTGTG
>JBEBHT010000353.1:0-4405 GCA_040081135.1 Lacibacter sp.
GCTTTCAATTCCCTGATATACATTTACGCCGGCAACAGAAACTGTAGTAAACCAGGGAACACGACGGGGGTCATTGTCGGCATTCATTTTATTAATAAAGAATTTTGTAAAATACGTACCATCTCTCCAGTCAAGTTGCCTTGCATTGTAATAAGGATTGAAATAAGGAAATGTTCCCGGATATCTGAAAATAGCATCATCAGCTGTGCCGGTAAACACAGGATATTTAACAGCGTCTGATAAAATAGCATTGATCTGATCAGTTACATTCACTTCACCGTTACGTTTTGAAATTCGAAGCAGTAATCTGAGTTTAAGTGTATTGCAGAATTTTTTCCATTTAACGAGGCCGGGACTGCTTGTACCTGATAATGTATTTGCATTATACACAAGGTCTCCGCCATATGTCAGTGCTTTTGAAGTATTGAACAGATTATTTGCGGTATCAAGATTTTTCAACAGTTGAATATAAATATCCTTTTGCTTATCAAATGCTGCGGTGAAATTCCCTTCCGTGGCTTTAATTGCCTGTGAATAAGGAACATCACCGTACAAATCAGTAAGTATAGAATACGCCCAGCTTTTATATACTAAGGCAATTGCTTTATAGTTATTTTCGTTTAGCTTATTTGCAATTTTATAAATGTCTTCCATATCAGTTATATAGCCATAAAAATTGCTCCATACACCTGCACCCGGATTAACCACATACCGGTGTAATCCGCCGCCACCAGGGCTTGAACGTGGGGCATCCACCTGCATCAACTCATGTGTAAATGAACGGCTTGCACTTATACTGCTGTTTACAATTCTGTATTGCAATTGTCCCAGCATTACACCAGGTGTAATTTCTTTTGGACGGTTGGGATCAGTATTTAACTCCTCAAAATTTTTAGTGCAGGAGGCTGCTAAAAAAACTGCTGCCAAAAAAGTGATGTATTTTATTTTAAACTGTTTCATTTTTCTTGTTATTAAAATTTGAGCGTAAGATTAAAACCCATCGATCTTGTAGAAGGGAATTGCATGATTTCAACACCCGGTGTTAACGTGCCGCTGTTAAGATTACCACCTTCAGGATCAAAGCCGGGAAAGCTGGTGATATTAAACAGATCCCTTCCATAAAGGGCAACACTTGTTTGTCTGATACCAATTTTGCTTAATAAATTTTTCGGCAGGTTAAATTCAATACGGGCTTCTCTGAGTTTGAGATAAGAAGCATCGAAAATATTCGTTTCCGCATTGCTGATCTGATAATAAGTATCATAATAAGAACTTGCAGCAACTCTTACAGTATTGGGTTCATATTTTCCACTTGTTGTATTAAGAACTACTCCATCACCAACAATTCCATCATCACGACCAGGCAGTGTAACTTTTGTTTTTCCCAGTGTATTGCTTTTATGATTTGTTTGCGAATACATACTGCCCCCTTTTTGTCCATCCAGTAAAATACTGATCCTTATATTCTTAATAGTGAACTCATTCATTAACCCTGCCTTCCAATCTGCAAATGCATTACCCCATTTTTTTGCAACTGGGTCAAGCGCTGCCGGCAAACCAACAGATGAATAAATAATTTTTCCATCCGCTGTACGTTGAAATCCCCTGCCATACATATCACCCATTCGGCCACCCACTCTTGCTTCAATCGTTACATTTCCACTATGGCTATAGATTACCTGGTTGGTAATGCCGTCTGTCAATTCTTTTACATAACTCCTGTTCCTGCTCCAGGTAAGTGTTGTAGTCCATGTAAAATTCTTTGTAACAACAGGTTTGCCGGTTAATACTAATTCCACCCCTCTGCTGTTGATTAAACCTGCATTAACCAATGCACTGGAGTAACCCGAAATGGGATCAAGAGGAATAGCCAGTATCTGGTTACGGCTTTTATTACTGTAAACCGACACATCAATCCCAATACGACTTTTAAACATTCGGAGATCAATACCGGCTTCATAGCTGGATGTTATTTCCGGTTTCAAATTAGCATTAAAAAGAGTGCTGGAATTGGTAAAACTGTTACCATATATCCTGTCGTAGTATTTGTCTGTTTGATAAGGCCTGGTATCATTACCCACCTGTGCCCATGAGAACCTGAGTTTTGCAAAATTAAAAGCGACAGGCATTTTAAAAATATCATGTAATAAAAAGCTTGTACTTACTGAAGGATAAAAGAAAGAATTGTTGCCATAAGGCAAAGTACTTGACCAGTCGTTACGGCCGGTAATATCTAAAAAAACTTTTTCAGAATAAGAAAGCTGTGCTAATCCGTACAAACTGTTAATTGCTTTTTTGCTTTTCTGAGGATCGGCTACTGCCTGATCTAAACTGTTTGAAATTTGATAAATGCCAGGCTGTGCTAACTGATCGGCATACATTCCAGCAAAATTATAAGTCTGACGCATTGCGTTTGCACCGGCAGATATTGTGTATTTAAGTTGATCATTGATCTTGTCATGATAAGTGAGCAATGCATCTGTATTGATTTCATAATTAAATACATTTTGTTCCCTGAACATTCCTCTTGGGTATTTGGTCATACTGAATGGGCGTTGCTGCGATCTGAATTCAAAAGACATATCAATACCAGAGCGGATCATCAAAGCAAGTTTATCGCTGATTTCATAATCGGCAGAAAAGGTGCCGATCACCCCATGTTTATTCATTTTATTCAGCATTTCATATAAATCGAGATAGGGATTATCCGGCCCGGGGTTATAAGGATTTTTTTGCTGCACATTTTGCAGGCCCGGTTGCCAGTAAGGCTTGAACCATTCGGGTTTAATATTTGGTGCCGTTCCAATAATAAGAAAATACATAATGGATTGGTTATTGTAACCGGCAGCAGGCAGGTTGTTACTCTGTTTATTGGTGTAGTTTACCTTTCCATTGATCTTCAGCTTCTCAGAAATTTTTTGATTAACAGATAGTGAGGCATTCATACGTTGAAATCCTGTATTAGGCAGTATCCATTCATTTTTTAAATGAGTTAAAGATAATCGTGCAGAACCTTTTTCTGATCCGCCTTCAATAGAGATGCTGTTAGAAATGGTAACACCTGTTTTGAAATAACCAGAGATATAATTTTTATAGGGAACCCAGGGCGTACGTACTGTAGCTTTATTATCAGGTGTTGCAGGATCATATTGAAAATACATCTGCCCGTTAAACTTTGGCCCCCATGCTCTTCCCGCAGCAACTCCTGTACTTGTGTTGGTTCCATCCTGGCTGTCACCATATGAATAATAGTTCATCGTTCTGCCTTCACCATATTCAAACTGATAATCGGGCCAACGGTTTACCTGATCAATGCTTACGTTAGAATTAAAAGTAATGCCGATACCTTTATCTTTTCTTTGACCTGATTTAGTGGTGATAATAATAGCACCACCTGCGGCACGGCTTCCATACAACGCTGTTGCACCAGGACCTTTCAGTATGGTTATTTTTTCAATATCATCAGGGTTAATATCAGAAACATCTGAACCAAAATCAACCGGACTGTCTGTAGAGAGATGTGAAGAAAAACCGGTTCCGGTTATTTTACTGCTTATAGGAACGCCATCAACAACAATTAATGCCTGATTGTTCTCTAAATTAAGAGATGATTCACCACGCAGAGTTATTCTGGAGGAACCCATTGGTCCTGCTCCTGTTCCCTGTATATTTAAACCTGCTACTTTTCCCGAAAGACTATTCACCCAGTTATTTGTCTTTGCATCCTTCACTGCATTTTCCTTTACAGTTTGTGCTGCATAGCCTAATGATTTTTCTTCACGCCTGATGCCCAGAGCTGTTATCACAACTTCTGTAAGTAATTTTTCTTCAGGTTGCAATTGCAGCTTAATTGTTTTGTTGCCATCATATTTCCACTCCATAGCTTTGTAACCACTGTAAGTGAAAACCAACACATCATTGTTCGAAAGTGGTTTTGCTGAAGTAATGCGAAAATTGCCTTCAGCATCTGTTTGTGCATGAATGGCTGCTCCTTTTATTTCAACAGTTGCACCTGTCAATGGATTGCCGCTGCCATCAGTAACAGTGCCAACAACAGTTTGTGCGAATGAAAAAAAGCTGAATGTAATAAAAGCTATTACCAGCAGAAGTCTTTGTTTGAAAAAAGAAATAGCAAATTTCATGAGCGATTAGTTTAGATCGCAAATGTGATTCACCGATAGTAAAATAAAACCGTTTCTTCAATTCTTAATGATTGTATAAGAATTCCTTAAAACGATGGTGTTGATTTGATAACTGTTTATTAATATAAGGAATGTTTTTTGAATATCAAGTTCTTCGTAATTATCAATAGAGGTTTAATTTATCTTGCTGTTGCAGTTTGAAGTTGTAGTATAAAAAAACGGGTCTCTATTAAAAGACCCGTTAATACAATATGATTTAACTC
>JBEBHT010000039.1:0-18392 GCA_040081135.1 Lacibacter sp.
GCGGGGCATTGGTTAAATGTGTTGCGGTTTGACTGGTTGCATCTAATTTCCAATGTGTTTGTTTTACCTGCAGGATTGCATTGCTGAGTTCTTCCTGTGTTGGAACATGCCCGGCTGTTGCAGATTGTTTCCATAATTTACCAATTACTTCGGCTGAAGCATCCAGTACACCATTGGTTTGCATGCGCCATTGATCGAACAAACTCAGTACCGTGAACAGATCTTTTGAAACATGTACAGGTTGATTGGAGGTTTTCATCCACTGGCTGAACTCACTGTTGACATTATAACCGCTGAGAATATTATTCAGTCGTTCTATTTCTGCCAGTGCGGCTGCCTCTGCCAGTGCAGCCTGTTTTTGGGATGTAGCTGAAACTTTCAGTTCCATAGATGTACCCAGTACATTTTCATAATGGGAAATATAGGAACGGGGAACTTTTTTTGACTTAACTCCGGAATTTGCTGAAACAATACCTGCGAAAAGAAAAATAAATGAAAGCACAAAGGCTGCAACTGATTTCATAGAAAAGAATATTACAATAATTAAGGATAAAAGTAAATCTTATTTCGTTTGGACGATGTTTGGAAATAAAATTTGCGGGGAGAGTGTTAAAATGAGGATAAATGGCAGATATTAAATTGCAATCTTTTTCAATTTGCAGTAGAGTTGTAAAAAGTTTAGTGAGTTACGGGAAGCTCATTAATAATTGAATTCTAACTCAAACAAAATCTTCTCGCATGGGATTGAAACAGTCAATTAATATTCCTGCTTCTAAACAAACCACGCCGTGAACAAAATTGGATGGTACATAAAATGCATCACCAGCTTTGAGTGTTTTCACTTCACCATTTATCTCGGCTTCAAATACACCACTTTCTACGTGTGAAATTTGTTTGTGAATGTGATGATGCAGTGCTCCAACAGCACCAGTTTGAAATTCGACTTTTACGATCATCAGGTTTTCATCATATGCCATGATCTTCCGGCGAATACCTTCACCGGCTTGTTCCCATGAAATTGTATCATTCTCAATAAATACAGGTTGATGATGCATCTCTTATTTTTTTTGTTTACCCAAACCACTGACTCAACTGTTTCAAATCAACATTGCCACCAGAAAAAATAACCCCAACTTTTTTGCCGGCAAAGAGTTCTTTGTTTTTCATGAGTGCAGCAAATGGAACCACAGAGCTTGGTTCTATAATTATTTTCATCCGTTCATAAACAAGTCTTAAAGCAGCAATAATTTCTTCATCGTTTACAGTAAGAATATCTGTTACATATTGCCGAATAATAGGAAAAGTAATATCGCCGAGTTTGGTTAGCAAACCATCAGCAATAGTATTTACAAAAGGAGCAGCTTCAATCTTTCCACTTTTCAATGATAGTACAGCATCTGCTGCACCTTCGGGTTCACCTGCATATACTTTGGTTGAAGGCGAAAAATAATGAACAGCTAATAATGTACCACTGAGTAATCCGCCGCCACCAACCGGAGCAAGAATCATATCGAGATCAGAAATTTCTTCAATGAGTTCTTTGGCACAGGTTGCCTGGCCGGTAATAACACGTTCATCATTGTAAGGATGAATAAATTCTGCTCCGGTTTGATTCACTATGTTCTGTAACGCTGTTTCTCTTGCCTGCTGATTGGGTTCACAGAAAGTTATTTCAGCGCCATAACCTTTCACTGCATCCACTTTTACTTTTGGTGAAGTGCTGGGCATAACGATAAATGCTTTTGTGCCCACCTGTCGTGCAGCATAAGCAATTGCCTGTGCGTGATTGCCCGATGAGTGCGTGGCAATACCATTCTTCAGTTTTTCTTTTGGAAGGGTCAGCACAGCATTCATTCCGCCACGTATTTTAAAAGCACCGATCTTTTGAAAATTCTCACATTTAAAAAATAAATCAGCACCTGAAAATGTATTCAGGGTTTTGGAAGTGAGCACTGGAGTTTTGTGAATGAATGATTTAATTCGTTCATGTGCTTCTATGATCTGTTCTTTTGAGATACTCATTGAGTTATTAGGTTTATTGGTCGAAGCATGGACTAATGTTTTATTGCCGGGAAGAAGGGAAGGCGGTAAGTAAAAGTATTTATGACTTCCTGTATTTCTTACCGACTTACCGGCAAAATATGTCATGGCTAAAGCCAGGCTTTTCTATTTTTCATAAACACGGCCTTAAGGCCATGGTTATTGTGTAAAGGCAAAGGGCTTTAGTTAGCGTGAAAATTATTCAGCTACCGCCGCAATACAATCAATTTCAATACCGCAACCATAGTTAAGCTGGTTGCAGGGAACCACAATTCGAGCAGGCCGGTGATCGCCCATAATTTCAGCAAATACCTGGTTGAATTTTGGCCAGTTGCTGATATCAGCAATAAACACATTCACTTTTAAAATATGTTGCAGGCTGCTGCCGCTTGCTGTTAATATCGTTTCAATATTTTTCATACACTGGCGCACTTCATCTTCAATGTTTGCAATTTGCGGTTCGCCTTTTTCATTGAGCGGTAGTTGTCCGCTTACATAAACCGTATGATTATGTACCACAGCAGGAGAGTAGTAGCCTTTTGGATAAGGCATTGATTCGGGATAGATCTTTTTTATTTCCATTATTCGTATGGTGATATATTAGTGATCCATTTCAAACAAACAGGTTTGGAAATTTTAATCCGCTTTTTGGTATCATCAAGCAAACCTGTTTTCTTATCTATTCTGAAGATAACAATTTCATCACTGTCACGGTTGGCAACCAGTAAATAATTACCATCGGGATCAATGGTGAAATTTCTTGGATGAATGCCGAGTGTTGGTTGAAAGCCTGCAATCTGGATCATGCCAGTTTGCTGATCAATACTGAAGATTGCAATAGAGTTGGCATCGCCACGGTTACTGCAGTACAGAAAACGGCCATCGGGTGAAACATGTATATCAGCTGATCCGTATGCGCCGGTAAAACTCATTGGGTGAGAAGAAGTGTTTTGCAGCAAGGTAAGTTTGCCATCATTATATCCAAATACACTTACGGTTCCTGAAAGTTCTTCCATGAGGTAGCCATACTTTCCATTGGGATGAAATTCAAAATGCCTTGGGCCTGCTCCGGGCTTTACATCAATGAATGGTTGCTCAGCAGGAATCAATGCACCACTTTCAGGAGCAACTTTATAAATCATGATTTTATCAATGCCGAGGTCAGATGCAAACAGATATTTATAATCGGGTGAAAAAACAGTGGAATGTACATGTGGTTTTTCCTGCCGTTGTTTGTTAATACTGCTTCCTTTATGCTGAATGACCTGGCGTGGTTGACTGATTGATCCGATAAAATTAATTCCGGAAACAGCAATGGTTCCGCTGCTGTAGTTTCCAACTACTACATTCTTTCCGTTTTTGTTGATGCTGATATAACAGGGATGTGCACCTGCACTTATTTTTTTATTCAGAAGGGTTAATGTACCCGAGTCTTTGTTGAAACGGAATGCAGAAACTCCACCGGGATCATCTTCATTCACCGCATACACAAATTTTTTGTTGGGTGTAACTGCCAGGTAAGAGGGGTTGGATGTTTTTACAGAGCTGACGATTTTGTTTTCACCTGTTTGCAAGTTGAATTTCGATACATAAATACCATCACTTCCTGCTGTGGTATATGTTCCGATAAGAAGGTAAACATCCTGTGCATTTACTGAAAAAAAGGAGAGTAATCCAAGGGAAATGGCTAAGACTGTTTTGTTCATGCGGCAAGTTAATTGATTAATGGATATCCCATTAATGCCTGCCAGAAAAGTAATGTTATAAATATAAAATATACCAGCGAAAGCAGGTTGATCTGCAGTTTTGTTTTAGCAAAATAAAAACCAATAAACGGCAGCAGTTGCAATGAGTGCATACCAAAAAAATGTGCCACACGCAGATCGCCATACGACCTGCTCCAATTGAGGATTGGTAATCCTTCACTGCCATCAGCAGAACCAACTGTGTGATGCAGCATTGCTGCCATTAATCCTCCTTCAAAGGCAAAAATGACAAAGAACAATATTCCCCAACGGATTCCCCATTTGTAACCATCACTCATCCACAGTGGAAATTCTTTTTGTCTGAAGAAAAGAATATCAATATAAAGTGCCCATAACGTAAAAATGGTAATAGCAATTCCCATGATACTGAAAAGCATTCCGTAAAGTGGAGAACTTACATTGAAATGCGAGAGCCGCCCATTGGCAGCCTGCCAGGTAATGATGATCATTTCAATGAGCATTGTAATCACAGTTACAACAGAAAATACTTTTACTGCTTTTTGTTTCTGCACATATACCAGCAACCAGCTGAACGTCCAGCTCACAATTCCAATGGAGAGATAAAATTTCATTGGTTTGATCCATGCATTGATGCCTAGTACACTATTTTCGGGATCAAGTTGAATCATGACAGCACAAACAATTGCCATCAGAAAGTTAAACCATCCAAACCAGTACAGGATAGGGTTGCGGCTTTTTAACCGTAAGAAGAATGCCTTTACAGGAGTTGTATTATACGGCGTATTTAATTTTAGCTGTTCCAACCTTACAGATTAATTTTCAGCAAAATATTGTTTTGTTTTCAGCAATCGGATGATGAGGTACAGTAATAATCCAACCGGCCCCAGCATAAACGTAAATAACAGGCAGGGAATAATCAGCCAGTGACTGATGCCGTATTTTTCTGAATTCTTTTTGATCCAGATGCCGGTCAATAAATCAAATGCGAGATAATGTACCCAGCCGGCAGTAACTGCTGTTTTGCTGGTGAATAATTCCATTACTCCATTCAGGGTGCTGAATTTTTGAAAATCGCCGGGATGAAAACTTTGAGCAATTAACCATGCATACACAACTGCAAATAAAGTAATGATAACACCAATAAGCAACTTATCTGTTTCATGCCAAAAAGGGCTTACAATAATCAGGATGAGCCAGCCGATCATGGCAATGCTGCTGCAAATGCTGAAGATAGAATCGGGAGTCATATTATAATGTTTGAAGTGCGTTGATAATACGCTTCTGCGTTTCTTCATCACTCAAATCAACCGGTACAAACTTTTCACCGATTACTTTTTCATACAGTTCAATGTACCGTTTGCTGATGGTGTCGATCCACTCTGCACCCATTTCCGGAACAGTTTGTCCTTCCTTACCCATGAAATTATTTTCAATGAGCCATTCACGTACAAACTCTTTACTTAATTGTTTTTGTCGTTCCTCATTCTGCTGGCGTTCTTCAAAACCCTCTGCATAAAAATAGCGGGATGAATCGGGGGTATGAATTTCATCCATTAAATAAATGGTATCACCAATTTTCCCAAACTCATATTTTGTATCAACCAGTATCAATCCCTGTTTGGCTGCAATTTCTTTTCCTCTTGCAAATAATTGCAGGGCATAGCTGCTTAACTGTTCCCATTCTGCTGCCGTGCAGATTCCATTGGCGGTAATATCAGCGGGTGAAATATCTTCATCATGCCCCGCTTCTGCTTTTGTAGAAGGGGTAATGATGGGAGTGGGGAAGTAGTCGTTTTCTTTCAGTCCATCGGCCATAACGGCGCCGCACAGCTCTCTTTTACCGGATGAATAAGTTCTCCAGGCATGACCAACAAGGTTGCCACGAACAACCATTTCAATTTTGAACGGCTCACATCGTTTACCGATACTTACGTTTGGGGCAGGAACATTTACCAGCCAGTTTGGACAAATATCTTTTGTTGCGTTGAGCATGTACGCAGCAATCTGGTTTAAAACCTGTCCTTTATAAGGAATCGGTTTGGGAAGAATTACATCAAAAGCAGAAATACGGTTGCTTGCTATCATTACTAACCAATTGCTGCCAATGCTGTATACATCTCTTACTTTGCCTTTGTAGTATTTGGTTTGGTTGGGGAACTGAAATGAATTCATGCCGCTAATGTAAAATCATAAACAACAACAACCAAGTTTTTTGACGATGATACTGTATTCCAAAAGGTCGGTTTGAAAGATTATTTTTGAAATCTTGAAACAATTGTTATTTTGCTATGTTTATTCACTAAAAAAACCACTGTATATGATGAAAAAACTATCAGGTTTAATCCTGATGTTAACGGCTTGCTTGCTACCATACATTTCATTCGCTCAGTCCGTAACAATCAGGGGCAATGTTAAAAATTCCGGCTCAAAAGAATCAATCCCTGCCGTGTCGGTTTCAATTAAGGGCACCTCTTATGGTGTTTTTACCGATGAAAATGGTGATTTTAGTTTGAACATTTCTGCATTTCCAACAACACTGATTATTTCTTCTGTTGGTTATGAATCAAAAGAAGTAACCGTCAGTAATGCTTCCACCTTTTTACAGGTTGATCTGAAAGTTACATCCACATTGGGGCAGGAAGTTGTTGTGTCGGCAACAAGGGTTGCAACAAAAATCCTTGAATCGCCCGTAAGTATTGAGCGTATCAGTGCCGTTTCAATTCAGAGTTCACCGGCTGCCAGTTATTACGATGTGATTAATAACTTCAAAGGAGTGGACATGATGGCTTCGTCACTTACTTTTAAGACAGTTACTACCCGTGGCTTTCTTGGAAGTGGAAACGTACGCTTTAACCAGATTGTTGACGGCATGGACAATCAGGCACCTGGATTGAATTTCTCAGTAGGAAGTGTGATTGGTCTTTCTGAACTGGATGTTGATAACATGGAATTGTTGCCAGGTGCGTCTTCAGCATTATATGGCCCGGGTGGTATGAATGGTACTTTACTGATTACAAGTAAAAGTCCATTTAAATATCAGGGACTTTCATTGCAGGTTAAACAGGGTGTAATGCATACTGATAGACAGTTCAGAGATGTTTCTCCATATTTTAACTGGAATATCCGCTGGGCGGAAAAGATTACGGATAGGCTTGCTTTTAAAATCACTGCTGAATTCGTTCAGGCAAAAGACTGGCTTGCCGCCGACTACAGGAATTATGATAAAGCAACAGGTAATTTAATTGCCGGCGACAGAATTACCAATGCTGATTATAATGGTATAAATATTTATGGTGACGAAATTGGAAGAGATATTCGCCCGATCATAAATAATTTTGCAGGAATTCCGGGTTATGCTGCACTAATTGCTACCCTACCTGCAAAAATGCCTGTATCAAGAACAGGTTATTCTGAAAAGGAACTGATTGATCCAAATACGGTGAATGTTAAATTAGGTGGTTCCATCAATTATAAAATCACCAATAATATTGAAGCCATCCTCAGTGGTTTCTGGGGCGCAGGTAATACAGTATATACTGGTAGTGACCGATACAGTTTACTTGACTTGAAAATGGGTCAGTATAAGTTTGAATTGAACAGCAAGAATTGGATGCTGAGAGCTTACACAACCCAGGAGAATTCAGGTAACTCTTACAACCTTACAGCAACTACCTCTTATTTTAATGAAGCATGGAAACCAACACAACAGTGGCTGCCCGAATATGTTGCTTCCTATCTTAACAGCCGGCTTTCATTGGGTATGAATGATCAGCAGGCGCATATTACTGCAAGGGCATTCGCTGACCAGGGAAGGCCTGTTGCAGGCACAACCTCTTTCAGAAGTCTTTTTGATTTTATTAAGGGTGTTCCCATTGGTAAGCCCCAGTCAGGTGCTCCGCTGGGAGGCGGACGTTTTCTTGACAAGACCAATCTCTATGTTGCAGAAGGTCAATACAACCTTACGCATTTAATGAAAGGATTTGCCGAAATGATCGTTGGTGGCAATTATAAAAAATATGTATTAAACTCTCAGGGTACACTGTTTGCCGACAGTACCGGAACAATTGGAATTAATGAGCTCGGTGCTTTTGTACAAATAGGGAAAGAACTGTTTAACGAAAGAGTAAAACTTACTGTTAGCGGACGGTTTGACAAAAACCAAAATTTTAAAGGGAGATTTACTCCAAGGGCAACAGCTTTGATCCGGATGAGTAAAAACAGTAATCTGCGCCTTTCTTATCAGTCTGCTTACCGTTTTCCAAGCACCCAAATGCAATGGATTAATTTATTTGTTGGAGGCGATTATTTGTTAATAGGCGGGCATAAGAATTTCCGATCTTATTATGGGCTCAACAGCAATCCTGTTTATGCAGTTGTAAACGATGTGGCTACATCTACTGTTGTTACCGTGGGGGATTTAAAACCTGAGTCAGTAAATTCATTTGAACTTGGTTACAAAGCATTGGTTTTTGGTGATAAGTTGCTGATTGATGTGTATACATATTACGGAGAATACAAAGACTTTTTAACCCGCAGACTCGTAATGCAAAATCCATCAACAATTAAGAAGAAATTCTCTATTCCGTTAAATTCAACTACAAAGGTAAAAACCTATGGTTTTGGATTCAGTCTGGATTACAGACTGGCTAATAATTTCCTGGTTGGAGCTAATTTTTCCAGTGATGATTTAACGGATGTTCCGGCAGGATACCAGGCCTCATTCAATACGCCAAAATACAGGACAAACATAAAATTTGCGAATACTGGTTTTGGTAAGGAGAAAAGATTTGGATTTAATATTGTTTACAGGTGGATGGATACCTATAAGTTTGAGAGTGATTTTATTAATGGTATAGTACCTGCTATTCATACACTTGATGCACAGGTAAGTTATAAAATTCCAAGTACTAAATCTGTATTCAAAGTAGGGGCTAACAATCTATTAAATCAGTATTATGTGCAAGGCCCCGGCAACCCGGCCATTGGCGGTTTGTATTATGTAAGCTTTGCCTATAATGTATTTTAATTCATCCTCTAAATGATCATTCAATGAATCAGATAAATATAAATATAACGAAAAAGAGTTTGGCCCTCATCTTCTCTATTGTGTTACTGGCATCGTGTAATAAAATATATGAGCCGGTTGTACCCGCAGTAGTATACAGTCCCGGGGATGTAACTAATACGATAGCAAAAAAGATTGCAGCTACCAGTACTTATTCCATTTTCACGGCAGCTTTAAACAGAACAGGATTATTTTCCGTATTGGATCAGGCGAATGCCAGCTTTACTGTTTTTGCACCTAATGATGCAGCATTTACTGCTTCGGGCTTAAGTCTTGCGGTGGTGAACGCCATGCCATTAGCTCAATTAACAGCAGCAATTCAACATCATATAATTCCAAATGAAAAGCTCAGTGCTGCTTTAATTGCTTCAACGGTTCCCAACACGGAAAAGAAGAGTGCATTAAATATTACAACAGTTGCTTTTGTAGCATCCATACCTACAACTGCCATACCCATTAAAATGTCAGTATTCCCTTCAAAGAGAGCAACAGGTGCTTGGTTAAACAACATACCAATCGCTGCTACTGATGTTATTACTGGTTCAAATGGGGTTGTGCATACAATGGCAGCAGTAGTTGCTCCTCCAACAAGAGTATTATGGGATACGTTAAGCCGTGACCCTGAATATGCATATTTTGTGGCGGCTGTACAGCGGGGAGATTCGGGTTATATAGCTACTTCTTCTTCAAATCTGCAAAATGCTGCTTTGTCTCAACCTTTTGCAAGCCTTACTGTATTTGCCCCAACAAATCTTGCTTTCCAGACTTTGTTAACCGGCGCAATTACACAGGCGTTAGTTGCACAAGGAATGCCTCTGGCAACTGCTCAGGCAACGGCAACTGCATTGGCATCTTCCCCGACTGTGTTTTCAAATCCGGCTTTGTATCCGGTATTGACAGCGCAACTTGTTCGTGGAATTGTTGTTTACCATATTATGGGTCAGCGATATTTCTCGGTTAATTTTTCTTCAACGGCTGCGAATTATCCGACTTTATTAAATGGTGCTATTCCAACTCATCCCGGGCTTTCCATTTTTTCTACGCTGTCGAGTAATTTTGGAGTTGCTTTATCCGTAAAAGGTGCGGCCAATGCTACTGCTGCGTCGGCAACACCCGTCAATAATTTCGTTGACAGACCGGCTGTTAACGGCAATTTGTTTAAAATTAACCAGGTTTTAATGCCGCAATAATCTTGTTTACTACTTTTTTAAAAGGTTGCCGGATCATCCGGCAACCTTTTCTTTTTTTTAAGAGGTAGATTGATTTAATTTCGTGGCCCTTAACACACTTTATTGACTACCGTCTTATTTGATACTTCAGACCGTAACACGCTTTATCCCTTCACTGCCATCAGGCCGGTTGCAGAAATTCGTACGGGCATTTTCACAGTAAGAGAGAGATGGGAACAGATCATGCATCTCAGCTCATTTACCTTAACTGAAGACTATTTGCAAGCGAAGTTCCCTTCAGGTAGTAAAGAAGATCAGTTATATATTGATGCCAAACTCATTCCATCAAAAAAACTTGCCGACAGCATCATATCACTGGCTATAGGCAAAGGAATTACAAGTAGTGGCAGAATCCTTGCGGTTCGCACAGCTCATCAACTTTCATTTGGGTTTTCAAAAGATGATTGTTCATCGGTTGAATTTCTGGAATGGCCGGAAAAAGTACAGTTGCTGCAATATCCTTTTCAGATCAATCAGTGGAATGAGGAAGCAATCCGAAATGATTTTGCACAGGTAACATCCGGCAGATTTTCACAGCCTATTTCAACAACCAATAGCGTACTATCCCCCGAACAGATATTTATTGAGGAAGGTGCTGTAGTTGAGCATTGTATTTTAAATGCATCTGCCGGCCCCATTTATATTGGTAAGAACAGTTTGCTGATGGAAGGGAGCATGATCCGTGGGCCATTTGCCGCACTTGATGATGCTGTTGTAAAAATGGGTGGCAAGATATATGGAGCAACAACTGTTGGCAGAAAATGTACAGTTGGTGGCGAAATAAAGAATGTTATGTTTTTTGATTATTCCAATAAAGCACATGATGGATATCTTGGTGATGCAGTAATAGGTGAGTGGTGTAATGTTGGCGCAGGAGCTTCCTGTTCTAATATTAAAAACACAGCAGGTGAAGTAAAGATCTGGAACCAGCTACTTCATCAATGGATCAGTGCAGGAAATAAATGCGGAGTAATGCTGGGCGATTATACAAAGGTTGCCATCAACTCATCTCTTACTACAGGATTGGTGAGCGGCATCTGCAGTAATATTTTAACAACAGGACTTTCAGCAAAATATATTGCTGATTTTACCTGGAATATTCATACCGGAGAAAAATATGTGATTGAAAAAGCCATCCGTGATATTGATAACTGGATGCAGTTAAAAAGCAAATCATTTACTGATGCCGACAGAAATATTCTGCAGCATCTATATATTAATAAACCATAAAATAACAGAACATGCGTAAACAAGTAGCAGCGGCAAACTGGAAAATGAATTTAACTTATCAGCAGGCTGAGCAATTAATCACAGACATTATCAATACACCACATACATTGGCAGCACATCAGCTGGCAGTATATGCTGTGCCATTTCCATATTTGAAAATGGTGGCAGAAAAAGTAAATGGCAAAACAGGTGCTGGTGTAGCTGCACAAAATTGCTATACACAAAAAGCAGGAGCATATACAGGTGAAACATCTGTTGAAATGCTGCAGTCAGTTGGAGCAACTTATGTTGTGCTTGGGCATAGTGAAAGAAGAGAATATTTCAATGAAAGCAACCAGATGCTTGCAGAAAAAGTAAACATTGTTTTATCATATGGTTTAACACCGATCTTCTGTTGTGGTGAGGCATTAAATATCAGGGAAGCAGGAACACAGAATGAATATGTTGGCAACCAGTTAAAAGAAAGCTTATTTCATTTAAGTGCAGAAGAACTACAGGGCATCATCATTGCTTATGAACCAATTTGGGCAATCGGTACAGGAAAAACGGCAACGTCTGATCAGGCACAGGATATGCATGCTCATTTACGCAGTGTGCTTGCAACTCAGTACGGAAAAGAAGTAGCGGATAATATTTCCATTTTATATGGTGGAAGTGTGAAAGGTTCAAATGCAAAAGAAATTTTCAGTCAGCCTGATGTTGATGGCGGACTTGTTGGAGGTGCTTCTTTAAAAGCAGATGAGTTTGTACAGATCATTAACGGTTTGAAATAATTCAATGAAGCGGGATCAAAATCTTTACCCTCTTTCGCACCAGCATCACAATGGATTGATGGCTGTTTTACTCCTTGAAAAAGGTGTGACAAAAAATGCAGACCTTAAAATCATGAACGATTTTATTCTTGATTGCTGGGAATCGGAGCTGGAGAATCATTTTATTGCAGAAGAGAAGAATCTTGATCCTTCTCTTCTGCAATTACCGCAACTGAACGACTTATATGACAGGATGATCAGTGAACATGAACTGATCAGGAATATCATTGATGCAATTAAACAAAAGCAGGAATCAAAAGAACTGATTGTTTCGTTTCATACTCTTTTAGAGAATCATATCAGGTTTGAAGAAAGAACGTTGTTTCCATTTATTCAGGAACATGCAACAGAAGCATCACTGTCTTTGCTCGGAAAGCAAATAAGTCATTTAACCAACGGCAATTGCAGTAACTATCTTGTGAAATTCTGGGAGTAATTATTTCATTATAAACTGAGCTCTTTCCAACCGGTCGTTGATTGCTCTTCCCAAACCTTCGTTGGGCAAAGGTTCTGCAAGAATTACATCTGCTTTCAGTTTATCCACTTCACGAAGAATATGAAAGAGGTTTTTTGCTGCTTCACCAATTGACCCGGTTGGTGCAAGAATGAATTGCTGGTCTTTTGGAAGATCAGGGTGAAAATTTTGAAAATTAATCAGGATAATTCTTTGATCTTCAAACCTGCGCATCATTTCTTCTGCTTTCCCCAAGTACAGCGGTGTATGTGTTGCATAGTGGCTTTTCAGTTGCCCCGGTGTTTCGGGATTCTCTGTTATTTTTTTACTGATGCGGATTTTTTTACCCAGTACTTCTTCAATCTGTTCAACAGAAATACCACCTAAGCGATACACTTCCAAATCATCATCTTCATTCCATCCAACAATCGTTGATTCAACTCCAACCGTACATTCACCACCATCTAAAATGTATGGGATGATGCCATGTAAACCTTCTTCAACATGTTTTGCAGAAGTTGGACTTACATAACCCGATGGATTGGCGCTTGGCGCAGCCAGCGGGAAATTTATCTGTTCTAATAATGTCAACGTTAAGGGATGATTAGGTACACGGATGGCAACACGATTACTTCCTGCTGTAACAAGATCAGGAACAGTTTGTTTTTTCTCAAATAAAATCGTCAATGGCCCTGGCCAGAATGCAGCAGCAAGCTTATCCGCTTCGGGTAAAACGTTTTGAATAAACGATTTCGCTTTTTCAAATGAAGCAACATGCACAATCAAAGGGTTAAATTGCGGACGGTTCTTTGCTGCATAAATTTTCAGCACAGCATCTTCGTTCAATGCATTGGCGGCAAGACCATAAACTGTTTCAGTGGGAATGGCAACAAGCTCTCCTTTGCTTAATAGCTCAATTGCCTTTTGAATATCAGTTCCTGTTTCTGTAATCATCATTAAATATTTACAGGAAGTTTTTCTTCGTGATAATTATTGATTTTATTCAAATGCAGAAGTGTGGTGCTTCTGTCATCACTTGGTTCGTACATCATGTCAAATTTAGCGCCATACACCAATTCGTCAGAAGTATAAGAACCTCTGCTTACAACAATATTGGCGTATTCCTCATCATAACCTTTTACAAACACTAAAATTTCTGCCTGAGCATCTTTTATTTCTTGCCTGGTTAAGTTATAAAGCGGGCTTTCTTCATTCACAAAATGTACAATTGTCCAGTTACTGACAAGGGTGTTAGCTTTTGATAATTCAAGATCGAGACTGAAAAACTTATTTTTTCGTTCATTATTACTGTCTAATGTTTGTAATACCAGCGTCACTTTCACTTCAACATCTGTAAGGAAATGATTTTTGTAAGGTGCGAAACGGAGCATCAATGCATAACCTTCTTTAAAAGGAGAGAACAAAGCAACATCACTAAACAGGATATAGGCTTTAGGATTTGAGAAGCGTCCGTACATTAAACCGGTTGCCAGTGCAAACATTAATAAGCCGGTGATGGATTCAAAAGCAGCAACAGAGTTGGCTGTTAAAGAAGATGGGTACACATGACCATATCCTACAGTTGATAGTGTTTGTGCACTGAAGAAGAAAGCTTCCCAGAATTTACCATGCATAGTTTGCTGTTCCATACCTCCCAGCTGATCAACGCCAATCAGAAAATAGATAGAAGCAAAAAAGATATTTACAACTACATAAGCCAACCCTATAAATGCAAGAAATTTCCAGGAAGGGATTTTCAGCATATACTGGTAGATGCTGAACTGCTTTAGGAAAGGGACGCCTTTAAATCGAACATTTGGCCTGCCTTCTTTTTCAAAAAAGCGACCACCGCTCTGGTTACTGCTTACACTCAGCCCGGTTTCCTTATCTTCCTTTGCTTTCCGGTTGATGATATGTCGTGTTGAAGCCATAGATTGAAATATCAGTAAAAATAATGAAATCCCTGATGATGTGTTTAAGACCTTTATGCCAAATATAGTTCCATAAACAGTTTGTGTAGTTTATATTTGAGATTGATATGAAATTGACAAAGGCACTTTCTACAAGTATTTTATGGCGGGGAATTTATTTCTTATCTGTACTGCTATTGAATGTATTGGTTGCTCGTCATTTCGAGGCAAATGGAAGCGGCCAGATTTATTATATAACCAACCTGTTTGCATTTGTTTTGATACTGATCAGCTTATGTCTTGAAGCCCCAATGGGTTATTACCTTTCGCAGAAAAAACTGAATGAAACACAATTGGCTTTTCTTTCACTATGCTGGGCAATTGCTATCATGATTCCTGTTTATTTGGGGATACATTATTTTTCACGGTTGACGATCGCTATTCCATTTGAACAAAGAAACTTTGAGTTTTCTGCTTCTGTTTTTCTTGCAGGGAACCTGCTGATTACTTTCTTTGTGTCTTTGTTTTATGCAAAGATGGATTATGTTGTTCCCAATATCTTATTGACACTCGTAAATCTATTTCTGATTGTATTGGTTCCGAACAATGAAACAGTTCAAAATATAATAGGCGATAAGGAGTATATCAATTTTTATTTTTTCGGGTTCTTTATGCAGGGTTTTTTGCTTGCAATTTTCTTTGTGATCAAGTATGTTAAAAGGAAAGACTTTCTTGTAATACCAAAAGACATTATCAAACCTTTCTTAAACTTTGCATTTATTGCTGTAATTACAAATTCAATGACCTTTTTAATGTACAGGATTGATTACTGGTTTGTAAATAAGTATTGTACAGCTTCTGATCTGGGCAATTATATACAGGCATGCAAGCTTGCACAATTGTTTTTTGTAATTCCATCTATTCTTGCAGCAGTAGTATTTCCTATGACTGCATCAGGAAGGCAGGTGGAGGTTAATGAAAAAATGCAAATGCTTTCCAGGGGATTGATTCTGGCTTACAGTATTTGCTGTGCCGTGTTGCTTTCTATTGGATATTGGTTGTTTCCGTTAGTTTTCGGAAAAACATTCAGCAGCATGTACTGGCCATTCTTTTTTCTTGTGCCTGGAATACTTTCTTATTCAGTAACGCATCTGATTACAGCTTATTACAGCGGAAAAAAAGTATTAGGAGTTAACTTGCGGAGTATTTTGATTGCACTCATTATTATTATTATTGGTGACATAATCGTTATTCCGGTTTTTGGTATTAAAGGGGCAGCAGTTGTAAGCAGCATTGGTTATTCTTGTTATTTGAGTTATATGATGTTTGTTCATACACGGGAATATAAAAGCAAATTTTCTGATTTTCTGTTGTTTCGTAAAAGTGATTGGTTATTGCTGCAGAAAGCAGTTGTTCAGGCAATTTATTCACGCAAACAGGATCAGCTATGAAAGTACTCTGGCTTTGCAGTTGGTATCCGAGTAAGCTGTTTCCATATAATGGTGATTTTATTAAGCGCCACGCAGAGGCTGTAAGCTTATACGATGAAGTAACAGTTATACATTTAGTCAGAGAAGCGAAAGATTCAATAACAGAAAAGTATTTCATTGAAGATACACGCAAGGGAAATCTAAGGGAAATAATTGTGTATTATTATTCACAAGAAAAGAAGCTTCCGTTACTTGATAAGTTAGTTTCGTTCTTGAAGTATAGAAGAATTTTTAAAAAAATTATTTGGGATTACATCAGTTTAAACGGCAAGCCTGCACTTGTTCATGTTCATACAGGTATGAATGCAGGAGCAATAGCTTACTGGATAAAAAAAGAATTTTCAATTCCGTATGTGGTCTCTGAGCATTGGACAGGTTTTTTGACAGAAGCAACGGATAACTTTAATAATCTATCTTTTATTCACCGGAGTTTGTGGCAACGAGTTTTGAAAGAATCGTATGGGTGTATTTTTGTGTCAGAATATCTTTTAGGAGCAATGCAAAAAAGATTCTCCTTTATACAAGGAATTGTTATTAGAAATGTCGTGAATACAGATATTTTTTTTCCTGTTGAATCAGGAAACAGCAGCCCTTTATTTATTCACATTTCAACACTGAATGATTTTAAAAGGCCCGAAAGAATACTTGAGGCTTTTCAAATAGTTGTAAAAGAGTTTCCTGAAGCTAAACTTGAGATATTCGGTCCGGAAAAAAAAGAGTTGGTTCAAAAAATTGAAGCACTTAATATTAAGAAAAATGTAAATATATTTACTGAGGTTCCTCAAATTATACTGGCAGCACATATTAAAAGGGCAGATGCTCTTGTGCTTTATTCTAACTATGAAACGTTTGGATGTGTCATAATTGAAGCGAACGCCTGTGGGGTACCGGTTATTGTAAGCGATATTCCTGTATTTCATGAATCAGTAAAAGAAGGAGTAAATGGGTACTTTGCAACAAATGATAACTTGGGAAGTCTTGCAAACACTATGCTATTGGCAATAAACAAAAAAGGGACTCTTAGCAAACAATCTATGTCAGAATATACCAGCAATCATTACAGCTACAAGGTAATAGGAAAAAAAATCTCTGATTGGTATAGAGATGTAACATGAGAATCAGCTCTTCAGTTTTGCTACAAGGTCAATATAATCCTGCATAGCCTGCTCTTTTGATTTTCCGTTTAAAGCTTTCCATGCTTCATATTTTGCTTTGGCAACAAAATCAAATGGATTGGAAGGGGCTTCAATATTGATATCACCTTCGCTTCCCTGTTTAAATAAAGAGTAGAGTTGTAATAAGGTGTCATTGCTGGGTTTTTCGCTGAGTGTTTTGCTATCGGCAATGGCCTGGTCAAATAGCTGATGTAAATCCATAAGTCGTAAGTTTTAGCGAAAATAAGGGAATAATTTCAATCGGATATTAAGATGAAAAAAACGTTAGATGTTACTACTCAGAGTTGACTTTTAATTTTATTTAGTTTTTAAAAGAATGAAGCGGCCGAGTAAAGTATGGCTTAAAATTGCTCATATTTGCGTTATGCTTGATAAATGTATACCCGTTATTGCATCAAGATCAGCCAGTTTTATTCATAAGAATGCAATAGCTATTATGCTGATTCTGGTTATTGCTGTTTATTTGTTTAATGGGATTCAATATATACAAGCTCAGTCTATTACTTACGATGAAGGTAACTTTTATAATTATGCTGTTCGTTATCTTAAGGGTAACCCTGATCGTATTAACCCAATGACTGATGACAGTAAAATGCCTGTTTCAGTTTTGAATACTATACCCCGTATTTTAGAACAGTTAATTGAACCGAATAGTCAAAAAACGGATATGGGGGTTTCTGATATCATACATGGTCGTTATATCACTCTTTTTTTTTCAATATTTATTTTGCTGCTTATTTTTATATGGACAAAGGAACTTTACGGTAAAAAAGGTGCACTCTTTGCTGCATTCCTTTTTTCTTTCTGTCCTAATAATATGGCTCTTGCAACATTAGTTACCACTGATAGCTATTCTGTATTTTTTTTACTTCTAAGTATTTATTTAGTCTGGAAATTTTGTAAAACAAAAAGTATTTATGTTTTTCTATTTCTTTCCTTTTCGGTTGCGGTTTCTCAATTAGTTAAGCAGTCGCTTTTTCATTTATATATTCTGGTTCCTTTTTGTTTGTTGAGTTATTTTATCTCTTTTCGTAAAGCGATAAAGGATGTTTCCTTGACAAAACTGACCTTTTTATTTATTCTGATCAATCTAGTTGTTATTAATGCGGGATATTATTTCTATCATTCCTTCATGAGACTTGGTGAGTATCATTTTATGAGTAATTTATTTTTAACTCTTCAGAAAATATTTCCTGAGTCTTTGCCCATCCCGTTCCCTAAACCATTTATTGATGGTCTGGACATGGGTATATATTATGA
>JBEBHT010000354.1:0-4392 GCA_040081135.1 Lacibacter sp.
GTCATTTCCCTGTAACCGCTTTTCGGCACATCATACAAAGCAGCTGCAACAGGATCGAAGCTGATCTTATCGGCTATATAAGTAACTTTCATTTTACCCAGTTCTGATTCATACTCTAACGGAAAACCGGGAAGGTTTTTAAACTGTATACCATAATCCTTGTTCTGAAATGAAAGTTCAGGCGTATAATACACTTTAAAGGTTGAACCGTCTTTCATTTTTGCAATGGCCAGTTTACAGTTATAGCCGAGAATCTTTTTTGTATCAGGCAATAATTCAAACTGAATACCCATATACTTGCTGTTACGGTCCTCGTAATTCTCTTTAGTCATCTTAATGAGAATTTTCTGATCACCATATTCATTCATCACCACTGCATTTCCTGCTCTTGAATCATGCAGGGTAACTGTTTTACCTAAAATGCTGGTAAGCTCAGTACGGGTGTTCACTCCTTTGAACCAGATCTTTTGAGTAGCGCCATCTAACAGATCAGCAGCTTTTGCTTGATTGTTTCCAGTATTCACTGCAATATTATAAGATACTACTCCTTCGTTGTAAGCCTGCTGTGCATTCAACTGACTTATTGAAATAGTAAGTACTGTCATTAATCCTATCGTTCTGATCGTTTTCATTTTTTTGTAGTTATTCTATACAGGCTAAAGATATAAAAATAGTGTGCCAAGTTGCATATTGAATTCACAAAAAACCCCGACGCTTCGGTCGGGGTTAATATAGATTTTGTTAAGATTACTTTTTGCCTGGTCCTTTCTTCTGCATATCCTGCAGTTTCTGGTTGCTTTGCTGCACCTGTTCCAGCTTTTCCTGCCATTTTGATTTGGTGACAGGTTTCTTTTTATTCTCCTGCATTTTTGCATGAATCTTCGCATCATCAATGATGAACTTCTGAATTACCAGCTGCAAAAGCAGTGTTACTACGTTTGAAACAGTGTAATACCAGGTTAAGGCAGATGGAAGGCTGTTAAAGATAAACAGCATCATTACCGGGAAGAAATAGATCATGTACTTCATCACAGGATTATCCTGTGTTGGAGTCATCTGCATATTATACGCAGAAATTAAGAAACTGGTAATGGTTGCAGTAATGGTAAACAAACTCACATGATCACCAAAAAAGGGAATCTTGAAAGGAAGATGTGCAATTGAATCGTAAGCCGAGAGATCCTTTGCCCATAGAAAACTTTCACCACGTAATTCAATATTAGCGTTAAAGAAACTGTACAATGCAAAGAAGATGGGAATCTGTAATACAGCAGGGATACAACCACCTAATGGGTTAACACCTGCCTGCTTAAACAGTTTCATCTGATCCATGCTCATTGCCTGCTGATCGCTGCCGTGCTTTTTCTTCAGCTCTTCAATTTCAGGTTTCAGCACTTTCATTTTTGCACCACTGAGATAACTTGAATAAGTAAGCGGGGAAATAATCAAACGGATAAAGAATGTAAGCA
The DNA here is from genome assembly GCA_040081135.1 of Lacibacter sp. Taxonomy (GTDB): domain Bacteria; phylum Bacteroidota; class Bacteroidia; order Chitinophagales; family Chitinophagaceae; genus Lacibacter. The sequence continues at coordinate 1,470 of JBEBHT010000354.1, forward strand.
GAAGAATTACGATACCAATGCTGGCAACATACTTATGAATGAAATCAAACACAGGCATTACCACATACCGATTGATATATTTTACAAAAGCAAAAATGCCATAACCCAACTGCACATGACTTTCAAGTTTGTTGCCATTTGCTTTCAGAATATGAAAATCATTTGGGCCAAAGTATAACTGCAAAGGAACAATAGCTGAAGAAGCCCCTGCAATATTAAAGCGGAGAACACTTTTCACATCCATTACCTTTTGCAATGAATCTTCTTCTTCAGCAGGTACTGTCCAGTTTGATTCAACAAAAGAAAAACTTGTTCCGGCAATTAAAGTGGTATTGAAGAACTGCTGTTTCATACCCAGCCATTTCGTTTTATCACCTAACTTTTTGCTGTCGCCTTTACCTGCAGCACCTGCAGCTGTAAAATCATAACTGCCATCTTCCAGGTAAGCAATATTGCTTTGTCCCTTCTCATACTTTAAATCTTTCTCCTGCTGATGAGTGGTGATATCCCAGTTGATATTTAAAATTCCCTGGGTTAATAATTTATCTGCACCGGCAAGTTTAATATTCCAGCCAATTAAATAATCATTATTCTTAATGTTGAACTCATGCTCAACCGACTGACCGGATGAATCAGCTAATGTGAATTTGATCGTTTGCCCATCAGCAGTTTTTACAACCTGTCCTGCAGTAAAATTCAATTGTGAGGTAAGTGCCGATTGGTTATTACCTGTATTAATAGAGTAAATCAGTTTGTTATCATTCCCGCCTAGTACAACCTGCTTGCCATCGTAGCGCTTATAATTTTTCAGTTCAACCGATTTTGGATAACCTCCTTTGCTGGTAAAGCTTACTTTTATTACTTCATTCTCAACAACGGTTATTTGCTCAGCACCTGTTGCCGCACTCTGGAAACCTCCGGCAGCCTGTACTTGGTTTGCTGAATCTCTTTTTACTGCTTCCTGTTTCAGGGCAGTAGTATCCACTAATTTCTTCTTGGCTGCTTCTACTTTTGCAATTGAATCAGCAGTTCTTTGTTTCTCTTTTTCCAAATCGCCCTGCTGGCGCTGGGTAAAATAGATATAACCAAACAGCAGAGCCATCATCGCCACAAAACCAATAATCGTATTCCGGTCGAAGTTCATGTTTTAAAAATTGAGCGGCAAAGGTAGGTATTCGCAGCAAACAGTGGTTAGCCGATACTCATTCGTATTACACATTTATTTCCGGCTCACTAAAGACTATCGGCTACTGACTAAAGACTTATTTACCAATTCCTTTACAATAATTACTTTTACAGCTTCGTTTTCATTTCGCTGTTTTAACCACGTTCGCTGTTCCGGCCTTAACCAAGCCAAATTTTTAAACCATTTACACATGAATCAACAGGCTACGCCCATGTATGCCGGGGAAGCGTATACCCCTTCGCAAACAGACGAACTGCTTTGGTGGCTGGCAACGGCCGAAAAAGAATTGATTAAAGACTGCGTGGTTGACAGGAACCGTTACCGGATTGTCGGCATGACGGTTTTAGCCACCTGGTTATTTGCAACCCTTGCCTGGACCTATTTCTTTTCAACGGTAATTGACAATGTGTTCCTGTTTGTTGGCAGTGGTATTTTCATGGGTTTTGTGATCTTAACCATCGACAGGGCTTTGATCAAGGGCATTAACCAATTCAACAAACGAAAATTCACTCCACTCCTTTTTCGTGGATTGCTGGCATTAACCATCGGTACGTTTATGGCGCAACCTGCTATTCTTTACATGTTTGATAAAGAAATTAAAATGCAGGTATCGCTGGATAATGAAAAACGAAAACTTACCAAGCGAACAGAGCTGGACATCCTTTATAAAAACCGAAAGGACGAATTGCTGAAAGAAAAAGCAAGCATTCAAAAAAACCTTGAAGTGAAGTATGCAGATGTTTCAACTGCCCGTGAAAAATTTATTGCTGAAACAGATGGCAGCGGCGGCAGCGGTAAAGTTGGTATTAAAGACATTGCACTTGCCAAGCGAAATGAATACCAGAAATTAGATGAAGAATACAAAGCATTACAAACCCAGAACAAAGACAGGATTGCAGCCATTGATGAGGAACTTGGGCAAATGGAAACTACCATTAAGAAACAGGAAGCCGATTTTCTCAACTATCTCAATAATGGTTTCTTAACAAGAATTGAAGCATTGAACAACCTGTTGAAAGATAATGGTGCTTTACAGTTCCGTTATTATCTCATCTTAATTATCCTGATGCTGATTGAACTGATGCCGGTAATTGCAAAAACGATATTGCCTGTTGGTGTATATGATGAAAAAGTGAAACAGCGTGAATCATTGGAAAAGATCATGGCAGAAGAAAGTGCCGACTATGAAAAAGAAATGAAACGACTCTACAACAAATTAGCCATGCAGCAGGATACTGAAACGATGGAAGAATTTTTCCGAATGCAGAAAGATGAACAGAAAGCAAAGCTGAATCATTTTGGAAAAGAATGGAAACGCAATGATGAAAATGTACAGGGCTTCTGGGAAAAGATCAAGCAGCAGATGATTGGAAGACCGGAGAATTAAATAACTACTTGCTGCAACAATGAAAAGGGTTGAGAAATACTTCTCAACCCTTTTTGTATACTCTTATGTACGAATAAGCTTATTTTGCATCTAAATAGTCCTGTTCAAAAAAACTGTACTTGAAATCCCAGCTTCTTTGATGCTTTGAATCTATAATAAGGTTTGGCACATAACTAGAGTCATTATAGATATTCCTTTTTGATGTATAAAGATACTTTTTTGAATTACCCCCAACCAAAGTAGGTTTATAGTGTGAAATATAATAAATATTTTCATATACAACTACGAAAGAATCCAAGGGTTGATTATACCCACCATAGGTTAGCCCATTGCCTATTCCTCTATTATTT
>JBEBHT010000355.1:0-4366 GCA_040081135.1 Lacibacter sp.
GGTACAATGATTGAAATTCCACGTGCTGCTTTAAAAGCAAACAGCATGGCAGAAGAAGCCGATTTCTTCAGCTTTGGTACCAATGACCTTACACAGATGAGTTTCGGTTTCAGCCGTGATGATATTGGTGGATTCCTGCCTAAATATCTTGATCTGAAATTGCTGCCTTCTGATCCATTCCAGACAATTGACCAGGGTGGTGTAGGCGAATTGATTAAGATTGGTGTGGAGAGAGGACGTCAAACAAAACCAAACTTAAAAATTGGTATTTGTGGTGAACATGGTGGAGATCCCGAAAGTGTAATCTTCTGTCACAGAATTGGAATGAACTATGTGAGCTGTTCACCATTCCGTGTACCGATTGCACGTTTGGCCGCAGCACATGCAGCAATCGATTTTCCAAGAAAATAAAAAAACAGGGAAATAATTCATACTACAGGCAGTTGAATGATTATGACCCAAAAACGAAAAGGCCACCGCAAGGTGGCCTTTAGTATTTTATTCAGTTAAAGAAGAAATGGCTTAATTCAGTTGAAGCTGTTCAATGATTTCATGCATGTTAATGCCGGTATGGCTTTCGTCATACACGCATTTTCCGTCTTTAATCATCAGTATTTGCGGCGATTCATGTTCTATACCAAAACGCTCTGCAACAGAGTTGGAAAGCTGACGGTAAGAAATGAGGTCGAGATAGTAAAAGGAGGCTTCATCAGATGCCGGGCTTTTTTCCAAACGGCTTTTGGCCACTGAGCTGATGCTGCAACGGGTGCTGTGTTTGAAAATAATCTGAGGCTTTTGCTGAGATAAATTGATTAATTGCTCCAGTATTTCAGAGGAGTTCAAAGGGATCCAGTTCATGTTCTTCACAATTAATAACTCAGGCTCTGAAAGGTTTTGTTTTTGCTGAAGTAGGGCAACCTGTGCTTGAACGTGTACCAGCGCATGAGCTGAAAATAAACGTTGTAACTGCGGCAACTAAGAGGGCGGTCATGATTTTTTTCATGTTTGTTCGGATTTGAGGTCTGTAAAATTAGCTTTCTTTTTTAAGAATCTGCGCTTTTCAGCATAAAGAACGTAAAACTCCTCAGTTTATGATACGGTTGGGTGCATTTGTTTAGTTATTTTTGCCACATGAGCAGCCAGCTTCCCCTCAGCTTTGAACCTAATAACCAACCAACAAGTGATTCCATGAGTTTACAATTGAAACGCCCCCTTTCCGTGATTGATCTTGAAACTACCGGAATCAACGTCGGTAGCGACCGGATAGTAGAGATTGCGATCGTTAAAATAATGCCCGACGGTACCCGGCAGGTAAAACGGAAGCTGATTAATCCTGAAATGCCGATTCCTCCCGGAGCAACCGAAGTACACGGAATCAGTAATGAAATGGTAAAGGATGCCCCAACTTTTAAACAGGCAGCCAATGAAATCAAAATGTTCATGGCCAATTCTGACCTGGCCGGTTATAATTCTAACCGTTTTGATATTCCTCTTTTGGTAGAAGAATTTTTGCGTGCAGGGCTGGATATTGAGTTGAATGATCGTCTGTTACTGGATGTACAGCGTGTGTACCATATGATGGAGCAAAGAACATTATCAGCCGCCTACAAATTTTATTGTGATAAAGTGCTGGATGGCGCTCACAGTGCAGAAGTTGATGCTACTGCTACATGGGAAGTGCTGGAAGCACAGGTGAGCCGTTATCCTCAAATTGGAAAGAGTGTAGAGGAGATTGTGAAGTTTACTGGTGATGACCAAATTGTGGATTTTGCCCGCCGTTTTGTAATGGAGAATGGGGTGGAGGTGTTTAATTTCGGCAAGCATAAAGGAAAACCTGTTACGCTTGTGCTTAAACAGGAACCACAGTATTACGACTGGATGATGAAAGGTGATTTCCCTTTGCATACCAAACAAAAACTGACTGAAATCTTAAACCGCACGCTGTTAAAGAAGAACTAAACAAACAGGCATTTTGTTAACACACAATAACCGTTTTTTGAAATAAACTATATTGCAACGCAAATAATTCAAATTGGAAAAATTAGTCATCATACCTACCTATAACGAGAAGGAAAATATTGAAAATATTATCCGTGCAGTTTTTACCTTGCACAATGATTTTCACATATTGGTAATTGATGACGGTTCTCCCGATGGAACTGCACAAATTGTAAAAAATCTCCAGACATTATTTTCAGGTAAATTATTTATTGAAGAAAGGAAAGGCAAACTTGGATTGGGCACAGCCTATATTCACGGTTTTAAATGGGCCATTGAAAAAGGGTATGCATTTATTTGTGAAATGGATGCTGACTTCAGTCATAACCCTGCAGATCTTGAACGGTTGGTGCATGCCTGTAAATATGAAGGTGCTGATGTTGCGGTGGGCAGCCGTTATGTAAAAGGTGGTGCAGTTGCCAACTGGCCGCAAAACAGAATCTTGCTTTCAAAAGGTGCATCACTTTATACAAGAATCATTACCTGGATGCCCGTGATGGATCCTACAGCGGGCTTTGTCTGTTATAAAAAGGAAGTGCTTGAATCAATTGATCTTGATGGAATCCGTTTTGTTGGATATGCTTTCCAGATTGAAATGAAATTTGCTTCCTGGAAACTGAAGTTTAAGATCAAAGAAGTGCCCATCACTTTTGTTGACCGTAAGCTGGGTGTAAGCAAAATGAATAAAGGAATTGTAAAAGAAGGAATACTCGGCGTATTAAAACTTCGCTGGCACAGCCTCTTTAAGAACTACCATGTGCGGATTAAGAAAACAGTGGAACCTGTTTCAAAATTCACGCCCGATGAGGTAGTGGCTCAAAGCAATTCCTGATTGATTCATGAATGCAACCACCAAAGCTTTTCTGCAATTACATACTGCAGTTTTTCTTGCAGGATTTACAGGAGTACTTGGCCGTTTAATTGATCTCAACGAGGGCTGGCTGGTTTGGTACAGGATGCTGTTATCAATAATTATTCTATTACTCATTCTTTTATTCAGCAAAAAAAGTATACGTATTGAACGGAAGTACCTGCTTCAATGTATTTCAGTTGGAGGTATGATTGCCCTGCACTGGGTGTTCTTTTACGGAAGTATTAAATACGCCAATATATCTATTGCGCTTGTTTGTTTTGCAGCCACCGGATCATTTACTGCTATACTTGAACCAGTTATTTATAAACGTAAGATTGATCTGTTTGAAATTTTTCTTGGACTGCTTGTATTGCTGGGCATCTATCTCATCTTTCATTTTGATGTACAGTATAAAACAGGAATAATGCTGGGTGTTGCTGCTGCATTCTTATCTGCTCTGTTTCCGATCTTTAATAAACGGATCATTCAAAAAGTTCCGGCAGCTAATCTCACATTATACGAATTAGGCGGGGGATGTCTGCTGTTAAGTTTGTTGCTTCCTTTTTACCTGCAATTTTCTCCGGCCTCGACTGCAATTCCATCAGTGAGTGATTGGTTCTGGTTACTGATGCTGTCAATGTTTTGTACTGTACTTGCATTTCAACTATCTGTAAGTGCATTAAAAAAGATATCTGCTTTTACTGCTAATCTTACCTATAATCTTGAACCTGTTTACGGCATTGCCCTGGCATTTTTTATTTATCATGAAAACAAAGAGCTGGGCACAGGTTTCTATTGGGGAATCAGTTTAATTTTGTTGAGTGTACTGATTCAAACACTCAGGGTATGGAAGAAACGAACCACTTAATACCCGTAAAAGAGTACTTCTTTTTCAAATGATTCTTTTCTAACTTAACAGGCGTAATTTATAAATCTGCCTGTATGCTGTTTGCAATCCTTTTACTGCTCATCATTATCCTCTTTGTTATTCTTTTCTTTTTAATTATAAAACCTATACTTATGTCAACACAAAACATGCTGAGCCGCTATCATTTCCAGGTGCAATGGGGTGGTACAAGAATCGGATTTATGGAAGTATCCGGACTGGATATTGAAATTGAAGCTGTTTCTTATCGTGAAGGATCAAGCCCGGAAGACAGCTCAAGAAAACTGCCGGGGTTGCGCAAATATTCAAACATCACATTGAAGCGGGGTATTGTTGCAGGCGACAATGAATTCTTCGACTGGATCAATACAAAACGAATCGGTTCCATTGAGCGGAGAGATGTAGTGATCTCTTTATTAAATGAAGATCATGCACCCGTTGTTACATGGAAATTAAAGAATGCATTTCCTGTTCATTATTACGGACCTGTACTTTTATCAAATGATGGAAACCCTGCAGTTGAAACACTTGTGTTAACCCACGAAGGGATTGATATTGAAACATCCTGATTAAAACTCAAGTATAAATCCAATTGTTGGCGTTACACTGGGATCATTGTTTTGCAGAAT
>JBEBHT010000356.1:0-4360 GCA_040081135.1 Lacibacter sp.
ATAAGGACTGGTTTCATAAGCGCTGTTGTCTTAAAATGATCCGTATACTGAGGCTTTACAGATTATTTTAAAGTCACAACTAACTTCCTGCCCGAATATTTTACTGTTTTATCAGCCTTGCTTTCAAAACTCATTACACCAGGCTTTTCTTTACTGATCCATACAATTCTAAATGTTCTGTTTTTCAACATCCCTTTAAAACTTCCTGCTCTTTCACTTATTGTTAATGTACCTGTTCCTTCATTGTAAGAAAAAACAATTTGAGAGAACGCTCCTTTCTCATAATTATAATTAATATTCTCATCTTCATACAATGTAAAAGAGGCATCCTTTCCAGTATAAACAAATAAGGTAAGGGGGTCAGTAGGTTTTTCACTTGTGTATTGCAATTCCGGACCGGTTGGAATAATTGATCCTTCTTTTATATACAAAGGCAATGTTTCGTAGGGAGCATCTGCTGTGATTGTTTGTCCGCCTTCCATGAACTTTCCCGTATAGAAATCGTACCATCCATTTGCTTTTGGCAAATACACTTCACGGTTTCTTTTTTCATACTCATACACAGGATTGACAAGAATAGAAGGACCAAACATAAACTGATCAGCAATATTTTTTACTTTTTCATCTGTACCAAAATCCATTGGCAATCCACGCATGATTGTATAATTATCGTGGTAAGTTTTGCCAACCAGTGAATAGATGTATGGCATCAACCGGTAACGCAGCTTATTATAATAAAGCATGCTTTTATACGCAGGATGATCCTCGGGTGCAATATTGTAAATTTCACGATACGGAAACTGACCATGTACCCTGAATATCGGACAGAACACACCATACTGATACCAGCGTGTTGTCTGCTCCCTCCACTCATCTAAATCTTTTCCTTTTGCTTTTTCATATCTCGGCTCAACTGCAAAACCCCCAATATCAGTTGTCCAGTAAGGCATACCCGACATACTGAAATTCAAACCTGCAGGAATTTGATTTTTAAAGTCTTCCCAGCGGCTTCCAATATCTCCGCTCCATGTTACTGCTGCATAACGTTGCAGGCCTGCATATGCTGACCTTGTAAGAATAAATACTCTTTTGCTGCTGTCAGCTTTTCGTTGACCTTCATAAACACCCTGTGCATTTACCAATGAAAAGGCATTGAAATTTTTTGTTGATGAGCCGAAATAATTTGGCCCGCTGAATTCTTTCCGTTGCTGCGGTGTAAGGTTACTGGTAACATCAGGTTCCGTTGCATCCATCCACCATGCATCTATTCCTTTTGAAAAAAGGCTTGTATTCATCATATCCCAAAACATCTTCCTGGCGCCGGGGTTATAAGGGTCATAAAAACTTGATAGATATCCTTTGCCAATCCAATCCCTTTGCCTGTTCGCTACATTACGTTTATAAATCCATCCACTGTCATTTAGTTTTTTATAGTTTGGGATTCCTTCATAAAATTTTGCCCATACCGAAATCATCAACTGTGTATTGTACTTTTCATGTAAAGTTTTTATCATTCCTGCAGCATCCGGGAAACGGCTTTTGTCAAATTCATGACTGCCCCATTTATCTTCTTCCCAATAACTCCAGTCAAGTACAATATTATCAATCGGGATCTTGCGCTTCCGGAATTCTGCAACCGTGTTAATAATTTCATCCTGGGTTTTATAACGTTCCCTGCTTTGCCAGAAACCCATTGCCCATTTCGGCATCATGGTTGCTTTACCTGTGAGTTCCCTGTAACCACTGATTACTTCATCCATATTATTTCCCTTGATGAAATAATAATTGATCTGCTCACCTGCTTCTGATTCAAATGCGAATTCATTTTTATCATTGCCCTGCAATGGCTTTAGCCAATGGCAGGAAATGAATGACTCGTTCGCTGTTGGATCCCATTCAATTTTAAAAGAATGCTTTATTCCCTTTTCCAGGTTGACCCTGATCAACTCTGTACCGGGGTTCCATCCCTGTCTCCAGCGGTTTGCTAAAAGTTTCCCATCGATATAAATTTTTGCATATCCGGCTGAACGCATATTAAAAATGTGCTCGCCGCTAAATCCGCTTTGAATAAAACCTTCCCATGTAACAGTCACTTTTTCCAGTATCACATTATCAGGAAGATTTCTAAGTGAAGGAATATAACTGTAATCAATCAATGATTCAGGTCTTGTGGTTACAACTTTTGAAGGGTCTTTTTTATCATAGTAAGTTGCTGTGAGCCAACCCTGATCACCTTCTTTTGAAAAAAGTTTTAATGTCGACAACTGTTCATACTCTCTTGTATCAATTGATTTGGTGATAGAATTATTATCCCACAGTATTCCATAGTTCTTACTGGAGGTCATAAAAGGTACAGCCACTTCTGTATTATACTGCGAAAGCAATACCTGTGTTCCTTTATAATTAAATACACCGGCCTGGTGCTGTCCAAGTCCATATAATGCTTCCTTATCATCTCCTGTAAATGACTGACGGATGATATAAGATTGCTCGCCATCCAGTGTTGTTCCAGAAAATGATTTGCCTCCACCTTTTGTTTCCTGTAAAATTATTTTGCCTTCTTTATCTGTGAAACTGATTTCACCCGTAGCTGTTGAGATGTTTGCATTCAAAGACTTTGTTGATAAAATAATCCAACCATTTGTTTCCTTCACATCCCAGTTTACGGTTGGTCGTACTGTTTCCACAACCATTAAACTTTTATCAGAAAAAAAAGAATCTGCCGGGCTTGCGGTTATATGGAGAATATGATCTGATACTACCTGCAGCTTCAGCATCTTTACGCCGATCCTTTCAGGTGATTTAATTTTTACGATGATGCCATCATTGAGTTTGATATAATTCTGTTGTGCTGCTGCATTATTACTTGCAAACATGAAAGCACAGAAAAGAAAACTGATGGCAGGTAACCATTTCATACGCATAGTAAACCGGTATTTAGTATTAATCAATTTGTGTTTACCACTTCATGATCTTTATTACAGCTGTAGTCAGCTCTTTGGCAATTTGCTGATGCTCTGCAAGATCAGGGTGGTAATCACATCCACTGTTATATTGTTTTGAAAAGAAATAAGTGGCAATTTTTTTATCCCCTTCACTGTTCACTTTCTTCTTCACTGCAATTAAGGTTTTTTTCATAAACGCTGTTAACCCTGCATCAGCCATCGGACTACTCAACAGAATGAACTGAGCATTGGGATAATATCCACGCAACTGATGAATAAATGAAATATAGTTCTCACAGAACTTAGCAGAATCCTGTACACCATCATTCTGACCAAGACAAACTGTTACCACATCGGGCTGATAATTATTAAAGTCCCAGTTAATTGCATCATTCCGTATGCTGATTTTATCGAACACAGGCGGCATGATGATATTCATATTACAGCAGCTGCGCATTAATCCAATGCCCGAAACAGACGACAAATGATATTGTGCATTCACTGTTCTTGCAGCTACTGCTCCATAGCTTAAATAAGCATTGTGCTGATCATGCCAAACACCTTTGCCACAGGGAACTTCAGAAGGATCAGCTCCTGCGCCGCAGGTAATAGAATTACCAATGAATTCCATTTTTCGTAAAGGCTTTGCTGAAGGTTCTGTTAATTGATGACAACGAAATCCAACCAACTCCAGGTAACCAATATTTGCTTCTGTATTTTTATGCAGGGATAATGTATGTGGTTTGGAAGATGATTCCACATCAACCACAATTGTATCATGTGCTGATTTTGTCTGCATGCGTTTTGCAATACCATCAACCACCAGTTCAAGATAATTATGATTTTTACCCCAGAGGATTTCATCGTTCAAAATTATTTCACACCTGTTCCCGATAAACTGTATGCTGATATAAACACCCGGCTGCCAGAAACGTGGAAGTTTTGGATTGGTAAAATCAATTCTTCCCGTGTACTGAATCATTGGATGATCTGCTGCAAAAAATGAAAGCTGAGTTTGCTGTGCTTCTGCTTTTGAACTAAGCAGAAAGCAAGCAGATATACATAAAGAAATTATCAACAGCCGGAAACAGTTTTGAAACTGGATCATAAATCAGGTTAGTTATAATTAAACTTCACTTTGTTTTTCCCAATAATTATTTCAAACTCACCCGGTTCAGTTACTGTCTTCAACTGTGCATTTACAAAAGCAAGATCATTCTTACTAATGGTGAATGTTACGGTTTGCACGGCACCTGCTGTTAAATATATTTTTTTGAAAGCACGCAGACGCTTCATATTAGGTGTAATGCTTGCATAAACATCATGTGTATACAATTCAACGGTATGTTTACCCGGCAAGCCTCCTGTGTTTTTAACCGTAATACTTACTGTTAATTTTTCATCGCCTTTTAATT
>JBEBHT010000357.1:0-4355 GCA_040081135.1 Lacibacter sp.
CAAGATGCAGAATAATAATTTCTGATTCATTCCCTTTACACCCAAAAAGAAAACCAATCAACATCAAACTGACTAAACAAAATGGAACTCGTATATTTTTCATAAATTAAGTTATTAAAACCCTTATTCGTATTCAGGAGAAATATCCCTTGAGTATCTGAACGAATTATTTATTTTAAGCTATACATCCTTATTATTGTGTTGATAAACTGCTGATGGCTTATAAGCTCCGTTTTCACAATCGTTTTACTCTGTTCAGCCAGATTAAATTCATAAAATTTGTCTTTCTCCAGAAAAAAAATTCTTTTTGGCTCAACAACAAGAATCAGTTCGTTATTATGCAGATAATATTCATACTTGAGCCTTTTATTCTCGGTATAAAACCGAACATACTTAATTTCCTTTTCACCAATTTTCAAAAAGACTTTTCCTTTAACTCCTCCTATAATTGAATCTACAGCTCCAACAAATTCATGCTCAATAAGATTATTCAAGTTTTTATTTGCAATTATTGAATCAATCTTTATCCGTTCGTTTCTGAATTCTCCTGTAGTTGAATCCTGTGCATTTGCAAATTGGGATATTAAAAGAAAAATAATAAAAATGTAGCTGGGGAGTAGTTTTCTTTTAATTGCCAGCATATCTGGAAAATGACATTGAAGTACAATGCGATTATTGTATGAGTGGTTAATTGGTATTTTTACAGGCATTTGCTAAGTTAATAATTATTTATGTTCTTTACTCATACTGCTTAAATCCTATCTTCTGTCTTTGTAATGCTTACACCACCCCAACTTGAGGTCACAAATTGGCACCTCAAGTTTTCGTATTTCCTTTCTTGCCGAATAATAATACTTTTGTTTTCCTGCTATGCTTTCAAAAATATTTAATTCTTATAAACAGTCCTATACCGGTTTGTCGAAACAAACCTGGTTATTATCATGGATCATGCTGGTGAACAGAAGCGGAACCATGGTGATACCGTTCCTGAGTTTGTATCTCACCAGTCCTGCCATGGGTTATTCACTCAGCCAGGCAGGTTTTGTATTTGGACTGTTTGGCGCAGGTGCATTTACCGGGGCATATATTGGCGGAAGACTCACCGACAAAATTGGTTTTTATAAAATTCAGCTTATCACATTAATTGGCGGTGGTTTGTTATTCATGGTACTGGGGCAAATGAAAAGCTATCCACTCATCTGCATGTTTACATTTATACTGAGTTTTGTAAATGAAGCTTTCCGACCCGCTAACTCTACAGCCATTGCTTTTTACAGCAATGAAGAAAACAGAACAAGATCTTATTCACTCAACAGGCTTGCTATTAATTTAGGATGGGCCATTGGCAGCGGCCTGGGCGGATTGATTGCGCATTTCAATTATGAACTGCTGTTCTGGATTGATGGCATCACTAATCTTGCAGCAGCATTCCTACTTTACCGTTTGCTGAAACCACCTGCACAGGAAATAAAAAAAGAAACAGTTGCTGCTATAAGTGTAAAAGTTCTTTCTGCTTACAAAGACAAGGTTTACTTGTGGTTTATTGTCTGCTCGTTTTTATTTGCCTCCGGTTTCTTTCAGCTGTTTACCAATCTTTCTGTTTACTTTAAAAAGGAACGGGATTTTTCTGAACCGTTTATCGGATTTCTTATGGCCGCAAACGGGTTATTCATTGTATTTACTGAAATGGCACTCATCTATCGGTTGGAAAAAAGAAAAACTCCCTTACTGTTTGTTGTGATGGGTGTATTTCTTACAGGTATCTCTTACCTGCTGCTGAATTTTTTCAACATCAACCATCTCATGGCCATGGTTATTATATTGATTATTACTGTTGCAGAAATGCTGGCCATGCCCTTTATGAATACTTTTTGGATTGAACGGAGTAATCACAGTAACCGTGGACAATATGCTGCTTTATATACAATGGCCTGGTCGGCTGCACAAACTTTTGGTCCCATGTTCGGAGCAAGGATTGCAGATAAATCAGGCTTTACTGTTCTATGGTGGGTAGTTGGGGGAGTATGTATGCTTTCTGTTCTTGGTTTTAACATGCTGCGAAAACAACAAACACCGCTTCAGCCGGAAGAATTAAATCAGCAGGAAAAAATTATGGAAGATGAAGTAGCTGCTGCGCAGGATATGGCAGGATGAGTTAATAACTAAGAAACTCAATCAGCTCTTTAAAATCTGTAATCCTGTGTTGTGAGCTGGTACCTTCATGCTGATTGAATTTATCATATAACACAGTATCTATTCCCAACTCCTTTGCCGCTTTAATTTCCGAATGCAGATCATCACCAACTACCAGTACTTCAGCAAGCTGGTACTCATTTCTGTAAATGATCTCTGCAAATACATCTTTCTTTGTTTTGTGTGATGTGGCAGGGTCAACAATATGAATCTCCTTAAAGTCCTGCTCTATTCCCATTCCTTTGATCTTGCTCTGCTGCAGTTTTATAAAACCGGTTGTTACTAAAAATTTGTCGCAGGTTAATTGTTTGATGAACAAATAATCACTAAAGGGTTCTATCGGTCCATCGTAAGTGACATTCAGCAGCAGTTCAAATCCTTTCCTTGTTAACTCTTCGCTGAACTGATACTGTGCCGCAACCACCTGGAAAGGCTTTCGCATAATCTCATCTTTTACTGCAGCAATATCAGTTGTATGTTCACCACTTTCTTCTATCAGCCGGAATAAGGATGCAAATAATTCATTGCCGATTGACGGAACGGAATAAATCGTATTATCCAGATCGAGTATGATTGCTTTCTTTTTCATGTCTCCTCAAAAGAGTTTTCTTCTTCAATATTCAGAATAAATATCAGCTTCTGCAAAAAAAAGGGGCATCCAAGAATGAACACCCCGTTTTAATATACTATATAATCCCTCGGTCTACTCTTTACTAATATTAATCAACGCTCTTCTGTTCTTACTTCTTCCTTCAGCATTATCCCTTCCGTTGAGCAGCTCCATTTCAATCGGGCAGCAGGCACCAAACGACTCAAATGTAATCCGTCCTGTATCAATTCCTTTTGTTATCAGGTAATCGGCACAGGCTCTTGCTCTTTTATCACTCAATACTGCATTGTATTCAGTTGAACCTAATCCATCCGTGTAACCGGAGATCTGAATCGTAGCTGTTGGATGTTCAACCAGTACGTTGTAAATAGAATCCAGTTTTTCAACTGCTGCTGTTTTCAGGTTACTCATATCAAAATCAAAATAAACAGTCACTACATTTTCAACTTTAATGACCAGTTTCTTTTCAATAAAAATCTCCGTATTGCTCAGCTTATCTGTAAAAAGATCTGATTCATCTGTTCCTGTTACAGTAATGCCTGTTACTTTTTCTTTGTACAATTCTTTTGTAACGGTAATCTCTTTCTCCACATTACCATCCAGTTCAAACTGGTAAGTACCATCCGTTCCTGTAACAATGGTTCCTGTTTTTCCTGAAGCATCTTTCCACACAACTGTTGCACCATCTACAGGTTGATTGTCTTTTAAATCACGCACAATTCCTTTGATGATTTTTTTCTTGGGAGTTTTGGCTACTGTGTATGTTTCAAGGCAGCAGGAAGATCCACGATCTGAACTGAAGATGGCATTGCTTAACAGCAATTGATTTTCCGGTGCATAGAAATAAATATCATCTCTTACAGAATTTACAGGATGCCCCATGTTCTCTGCTGTTTTCCATCCGTTCTCTGATCCCTTCGACATGAAAAGATCATAACCACCCATGCCCTGTTTTCCGTTGGAAGAAAATACGAGTGTATTACTGGTGTTATGATAAAATGGTGCAAGCTCATCAGCTGCAGTATTAATCGTTGCTCCTGCATTCACTGCTTCGCCTGTTGTTCCATCAGCATTGATTGGCGCATACCAGATATCAAATTTTCCTGCTCCGCCCGGTCTGTCTGATGCAAAGAACAAATATTTCCCGTCACTTGTACAGAAAGGTTGCTTACTGCTGTAACCATTATTGTTTACTGAACCAAGTAAAACCGGTACACTTAATCCGCTGCCTGTTTTAGTTGCATGATAAAGTGAAGAAATGATTTGCCCATTTACGTTTTTCCATTGTGTAAAATAAACAGACCCATTTTTAGGATTAACTGTTGCTGCTCCCTGGTTAATGGCTGTTTCTGTTCCTTCAATGCTGAGCACTTCTGTATTCTGAAATGTTCCGTTTGACAGTGTTGTTGTATACAAGCGGTTTCGGTAAGGGCTAACGCCTTCTTTCACTACAGTATCTGTTTCAGTACTGGTGATCAAAAATTGATCGCCGCTTACATGCACAGGCGCATATACTCCTTTATCTGCTCCTGTTGAAAGTGTAAGTTTCTGC
>JBEBHT010000358.1:0-4351 GCA_040081135.1 Lacibacter sp.
TATATTAAGAAACGCCTGTGGGGTGATTAAACGTAGCGGGCTCGTTACGTTGGCAAGATAAGGTATAAGGAATTTCACACAAGGTTAAACAATGGTAATGATGGAATGGGAAATGTTTTTTTTATTCTTTTAAATACATTGACTGCTGGAAGGATAATATTTGATAACTACAGGGAAACTCATATTTTTTCGTCCGCAGTATTTCCGCTACTTACTCAATATGGAAGATTTATAAAACGGGAAAGGGGCAGCGCCCCTTTCCTATGATTGCACCTCAATTACCTTATTTGTATTCTATTATGAGCTTAGGTCTTTTGGCAGCATTTGTGTTATTAGGACTTCCAAATGTCATGGAGCGATAATGTGTTTCATTCTGAAGCATGAAACAAAATCCATAATTAGCATTACTTGTATTTACCATCGATTTTACCATTTCTGTTACATCTATGTCTGTAACATTATAACCCCATTGTGAGGTAGAAGCTGGTATGGCTACTCTGTTAGTTTCTATAACACTTGGTTGTGTATTCCAGGTAACAGAACTTTCAACCCAGTTACTTGTAACTCTCTTAATCCAAAGTTCATTAGTGCCAAACGGATTATAACCAGAGCCTGGATAATAAGAATTGCCTACTGAAAAAGTCCCACTTGAAGCTACTCCGTATAAACTTAGTTTAGCTGATATTATAGTTGCATTTTGAGGAATGGCATTTAAACCAGGGAACTTAAGGAATGATCGAATTTGCCCGGTTGCGCATCCATTACCATCAAATGTCCAAGCTCCTACTGGCATATCCTCAACCTGAGGCTGTATGGTATTAGCTGCAGTGGCATAAGGAGTGCCTGTGGTACAGCTTTGTGTAACAAAAATATACCCCACCTCTGCCTCTACCGCAGCAGGCTGAAGCGTAAGAATTTGAATTACTGGTTTATTCACAACAATCGAGGTAGTATCCACCCCAGTAGCCCCTTTATTATCAGTTACCATTAATTGGAAAACATACTTTCCTTCTTTTAACCCACTTATTTGCGTTGAAGCTGCTCCGGGATTATCAATTTGTGAAGAAAAAGGTCCTGAAACCTGGCTCCATAAATAAGCAACAATAGTTCCGTCAGTATCTGATCCACTACCTGAAAGCGTCACAAAATCTGTTGGTAATGTAATTGCAGCAGAATTGCCTGCATTTGAAGATGGCACTTTATTAACTGCTGCTATGACTGTAATTGAAACAGAATCAACACCAGTAGCCCCGCTGTTATCAGTAACTTTTAACTGAAAGCGATAGGTTCCGGTTACTAAACCTGTTACCTTAGTTGCTGGTGAACCGGCAGCCTGAATGGCTGAATTATTTGGGCCAGAAATCTGGCTCCATAAGTAAGCAACAATACTTCCATCTTCGTCTTTTCCACTTCCTGAAAGAGTTACAAAATCAATGGGGAGCTGGATTGTCTCAGTCAAACCGGCGTTTGCAATTGGTGGTTTATTTATTTTAGTTTTTTTACAACCAATACTGAATACAATTACGGACAATATCATGAAAATACTTTTCCCTAAATTTTTCATAACTTCTTTTGTTTTTTACGATAGCAAAAAAATACATTGCACAGGCTAGCAACGGCATAGAAATGTTAATCAGGTTTCCTGTCATAAAATTACTGTAGAAGGAAACACTTGAGATGCAAAAATTGATATCTGCGCTCAAAACTGACATAACTGTGCATAAAACTTTGAGATTACATCCCGATCCGCTTCAGGAACTCTTCTTTTCGCCTTGTTGCTACTTCTAGCAACGAACCGTTACTCATCTCTACCTCTCCACCACGCCCTTTGAGGTACCGTTTAACTTTATTGAGATTAATCAAATAGGAATGATGAGAACGAAAGAAAATCTGTTGCGGTAGTAGTTCCTCATATTCTTTTATGCTCTTTGAAGAAGTTAATTTGTACCCCTTGGAAGTATGTACAAATGTAAATGGGCCGCTTGCTTCACAATAGAGAATTTCATCAAAAGCAATAAATTCAAAATTTCCGTTATGTGCAGGAATAGCTATTTTCTGCAAATTATTATCTGTGTTCTGGATGCCCTGCAGTAAGTTATTCAGCCGGAGATTTAAATTTTTCTGATCTATGCGCTGCTGAGCTTTTGCGATTGCGGTTTTCAGCTCTTCAATACTAACCGGTTTTAACAGGTAATCTAAAGCCGAATATTTAAATGCCTTTAATGTAAATGCATCAAAAGCTGTTACAAATACAATTTCAAAGTTTACAGGCATAATCCTGTCTAACAGGTCAAAAGCATTTCCATTTGGCATTTCAATATCCAGTAAAACAAGGTCGGGCTGATGTTCACGAATTAAAAGAATTGCTGTATCAATACTGTCAGCTTCACCAACAAGCGTTGCCTGTGGACAGTAGCCAGAAATTAATTCTTTTAAAATGCGGAGATTTTTTGGCTCATCATCTACAGTAAGAACTTTTATCATAGCTGCAAGTTAAATATTTGCTGATCTGAATACAAGATGCAATGAACCATTTCCCTTTTAAAAACAAAACGGTTACACCGGAAATAAAACAGTTACTCTTGTACCAACTGCGTCATTTGCCTGGTTTTTCAAATCAACTATAATTATTTGAATTGACCGATTACTGCTTTTATTCAGCAGGGCAACACGGTTTGCTGTTAACGACATTCCTTTTGACTGATACTCGATTGGGTTTTTCGATTTCAACTGTAAAGACCTTTCCCTTCCAATTCCATTGTCTTCAATTCTGCACTCCAAAACGCCATCCTTTTCAATGAAAAAAAGCTGTATGATTCCTTCCTTTTTTTTAAGACTTCTTACACCATGACGTACAGCATTTTCAACATAGGGCTGCAACAGCAAGGGAGGAATTGATATATCAGTTAAAGACTGCATGGTCCGTATTGTTACTTCGTACTGAAATATATCCTCCATCTTGTTTTTTTCCAGTTGAAGATAGTTTTTCAAATAACTGATTTCTTCGTCCAGTGTAATTTGTTCTTTGGATGAAAATTCAAGTGTTTGACGGATCAGTTTTGAAAAACCGGAAATAAAACTGTTTGCTCCTTCAACATCCCCTTCAATTACGTACTGTTGAATTGAGTTGAGACTGTTGAATATAAAATGGGGGTTCATTTGCGATTTTAACGCCATCTGCTCCGTTTCTGCTATCCGCCTTTGCAGGTCTTCTTTTTCTTCCTGTCTTTTTTTAACCAACCTGATCCGCTGTTTATAAAACAGGAAAAAAAGAATAGAGATAACCCCTATTATTGCTGCAGAGAACCAGCCAGTTGTCCAGAAAGGAGGGTTGCATTGGATTGCCAGCAATATTTCATTATCTGTCTGATTCCATGAATCATATTCCCGTTTGGCCTGTATTTGCAGTTGATAATTACCATAAGGTAGCGGATTGAACTGAACTTTCAGATCATTGGTATATAACCAGGATGTATCAAATCCCAGCAGCCGGTAACGGTAATTATTTTTACCCGGATTACTGAAATTTAATGCTTCGCATGAAACAGATAGATTTCGTTTTCTGTAGCTGATTGATTTTAGCTGTCTGGAATCAATCAGTATCCCGTTTAATTTTACATCGGTAATATAGAATGGTAACTTATGGGTTTCTTTTTTGAATAGTACATTTTTATCTAAGAAAGAAATACCGGAATTGGTTGCCACAATCATATTATTCCCAAAACTGGCTATATCGTTTACTTCATTGGAAAGCAAACCATCCTGCACTGATATGTTTCTGATGGAGTATAAAAAATGTTTTTCTGAATTGATTGTTACTATTGAAATCCCCTGGTTGGTTGCCAGCCAGATATGGTTATCCTCAATAAAAATACGGCGGATATTATTGCTGATTAAACCTGAAGTATCTGATATTTGATAGATGCTGTTATTCAGCATCAGCAACAACCCATTCCCTCTTGTTCCCAAACAAAGATATTTCTGCCTGTATTCAGCAATATCCGTAATCCTTGATTTAAGAAATGAACTGGAACTGTCATAAGCAGCGATATGCCCATCCTTATACCTCCATAATCCAAATTGATTCCCCACCAGTATTTCGTTCTTGCTTGTCAAAAAAAGTTTGGAAACACGAAAAACATCCCTGGAAGATTTAGGCATGTTGTTTAAATTGAATTTATCGAATTCGAAAATCCGGTCATGTATGCCACTATAAAGTATATTGTTGTTTTCTACAAAATCTGAACTGTTTTGAAGACGTAAAAAAATAATCCCGCTTTTCCTTATAACAGGATTGTATTTAAAATAGTTAACCCCATCATCATTAAATGTACCTCCTGCAATAATAACA
>JBEBHT010000040.1:0-18097 GCA_040081135.1 Lacibacter sp.
AACTTCGGCTCAAAAAGAACAGTTCGGCTACATTTTTTTTGCTTTTCTTAATATTACCGTAATATTGCAGTGGAATCTGACTGGTTTTTAAAATCCGATCTTCAAATAAGCTCATCAAATTCAGTCGTTCCAGGTCCCTTTAACTTATTTCAATACAAACTTTCAGATTTAAACAATCCTCGTTTTTTGAATTCGTGTTAACTGAATTAAATTTTATATGTACGATATCTTACAATTGAACGACATGCTCGTTCCCGAACTGCTGGACATTGCTGAGCAGTTAAAGATCACAGGTTCCAAGAAAATGGACAAACAACAACTCATTTACAAAATTCTCGACAAGCAGGCAGTTGTTGAAAGCGAAGCAAAAGAATCTCCTGAGGAAAAGGGTAAACGAAGACGTATTGTAAAAACAACCACAGCTTCAGGTACAGAAGAAGCCGTTGTAGAAAGCGGCGATCCTGAACCCGTTGTAAAAATTCGTAAAAAGAAAGAAGAAGCACCTGCGCCCGTTCCGGCGGTGCATGCTAAAAAGCCAATCAAAAAAGCAGAGAAAGAAGTTGTTACTCCCGTTATCCCTTCTGGATTTACTATTCCGGGTGAAGATGATTTCGTAGCAGGCCCGGAAATTGAAGTTGGAGAACAACAGGCTGCTGAAACAGAAACAAGCCAGGAAGCAGAAAATACTTTGCCCGACGAAAGACCAGCTCCACAAAAACAATATCCTGTTAACCGCAGAGAACAAACCTTCAACATAGAATTTGATGGTGTAATTCTTGGTGAAGGTGTATTGGAAATGATGCCAGATGGATATGGTTTCCTGCGTTCAAGTGATTATAATTATTTATCAAGTCCTGATGATATTTATGTATCTCCATCTCAAATCAAATTATTTGGTTTGAAAACAGGTGATACTGTTTATGGTGCGGTTCGCCCTCCAAAAGAAGGTGAAAAATATTTCGCCCTATTAAAAGTAGACACCATCAATGGTAAACGTCCTGATGAAGTTCGTGACCGTGTACCATTTGATTATCTCACACCGCTGTTTCCTTTTGAAAAATTAAATCTCTGCACCTCTTCCAGCAATTACAGTACACGTATCATGGACCTGTTTACACCAATTGGCAAAGGTCAGCGTGGATTAATTGTTGCCCAGCCAAAAACGGGTAAAACAATGTTGCTGAAAGAACTCGCCAATGCAATTGCAGAAAATCATCCTGAATGTTATTTAATGATTGTACTGGTTGATGAAAGACCGGAAGAGGTAACTGATATGGAACGCAGCGTAAAGGCAGAAGTAATTGCCAGTACGTTTGATGAACCTGCTGAAAAACATGTGAAGGTTAGTACCATCGCTTTACAAAAAGCAAAACGTTTGGTTGAGTGCGGACATGATGTGGTGATCTTGCTTGATTCTATTACACGTTTGGCAAGAGCGCATAACACTGTTGCTCCTTCAAGCGGTAAAGTTTTAAGTGGTGGTGTAGAAGCAAATGCCATGCAAAAACCAAAACAGTTTTTTGGTGCTGCACGTAAAATTGAAAATGGCGGATCACTAACCATTATTGCAACAGCCCTTGTTGATACAGGAAGTAAAATGGATGAGGTGATCTTTGAAGAATTTAAAGGTACCGGTAACATGGAATTAGCGCTGGATCGTAAGTTGGCCAACAGACGTGTATTCCCTGCAATTGATATTGTTGGATCAAGCACACGCCGTGATGAATTGCTGCTTGATAAAGATACCGCCAAGCGTATGTGGATTTTGCGTAAGCATATGGCTGATATGAATACAGAAGAAGCAATGAATATGCTGCTGCAGAATATGAGAGGCACAAAAGATAACAGTGAGTTTCTTGTAAGTATGAACAGTTAATTTTATTGTATGAAAAAATTTCTTCCTGCAATTGCGTTTTTTCTTTTGCTGAGTTGTGAAGACAATTCACAAAAAACAGATAAAGAAAAAGTAGAGAATGAAACAAAGATTGAAATCAAAACAGATTCAGCTGAAGTAAAGATTGGAGAGAATGGTGTTTCTATAAAAGCCGAAGATGATAATAATGATTCTGTAGATATTAAGATCAATGCCTACGATGGAATAAAAATAGAAGGCAAAGACGGTAAGGTTGAAATTAAAACAAAAGATGGCGGCAATCTGAAGATTGAGAAGAAAGAAAAAGGAGTAAATATTCAGATCAAAGAAAATTAATCATAACAGGTCCTGCCCCTTAAAGGCGGGACTTTTTTTATACATACAGTTCTGTATGGCTATACAAAAAATTACTGTTGAAGAATTCTTAGTACTTGCAAAACAGTATCCGGTTCTTGACGTACGCAGTCCCGGAGAATATACACATGCACATATCCCCGGTGCATATTCTTTTCCGTTATTTACTGATGAAGAGCGAAAAGTTGTTGGTACTGCTTATAAACAGCAAAGCAGGGAAGTGGCCATAAAAATCGGTCTTGATTACTTTGGAGTGAAGATGCGGAAGATGGTGGAAGAGGTTGAGTCGATAGTTGTTAGTCATAAGCCGATAACAACTAAAACAGAGGAGCACTCATCTTCGAAAACAGTTCTTGTTCATTGCTGGCGTGGAGGTATGCGGAGTGCAGGTGTTGCCTGGGTACTTGATTTGTATGGTTTCAAAGTATACACGCTTGTTGGTGGTTATAAAGTTTTTCGTCATTGGGTATTAGAACAATTTGAAAAAACGTACTCATTTAATGTTCTTGGGGGATATACAGGCAGTGGCAAAACTCCTGTGCTGGAAGCCATGCTGAAGAAAGGAGAAAATGTGATTGATCTCGAAGGACTGGCACATCATAAAGGCTCAGCCTTTGGAGCTCTGGGAATGCCCAAACAACCCAGGCAGGAAATGTTTGAAAACAAACTTTCCCTGAAACTGTATGATGCGGCACAGCAACAAAAACCCATCTGGGTGGAAGATGAAAGTCAGCGGATTGGAGAAGTAAATATTCCCATCAATTTATGGCGGCAGATGCGGGCACAAACGCTATATTTCCTCGATATTCCCTTTGAAGAGCGGCTGAAACATATTACTACCGAATATGGCAAACAGGAAAAGGAAAAGCTGGTAAACGCTATCATCCGGATTAAAAAAAGGCTGGGTGGGCTTGAAGCCAAAGAAGCCGTTGGCGCCCTGATTGAGGACAGAACAGAAGACTCGTTCCGCATCCTGCTCAGTTATTACGACAAACAGTATTTAAAAGCAATGCATAATAGAGAAGGTCTGGAAGCGTTATTACAGAAGATTCCCTGTGTTTCTGTTCACGAATCCAATATGAACCAACTATTACAACCGCATTAGCATGAAAAACTTATTCGTACTCCTGTTCTTTTCCCTTTGCGCATTCAGTACACAGGCGCAGGATATAACAGGCAGCTGGAAAGGCACCATGGTTCAGGACAGCCCCAGGCGTGCAATTAATTTTGAACTTGCAATAAAAGAAAAAGACGGTAAGTTTTTTGGTTACTGTTACCGCCTGTTTATTGTAAACGATTCCCTGATTTATAACACCGTTAAAATTGAAGCAAGAATAACCGACTCTGTGCTTATTATAGAAGATGAGCAATCCGTATCAAAAAACTTTGATGAGAAAGCAAATAGAATTAAAGTCGTTTATTTCTTTAAGCTGAATAAAAAAGCAGGTGATCCCAATTCTTTAAGCGGCGAATGGACAACCAACCGGTACAAAAAATATATGGCTATTACCGGTACTGTTCAAATCAACAGGGAGCAGGATTTTACAACAACTCAATTGTTTAAACGACTGGAAGAAAAGAAGCTTCAAAAAGAAATGACTTTTGAAGTTAAAAACAATGCCGGTGGAATTGCAGGCGTAACACCATCACAAAGCTCCCCGCCAGTAATTCCTGCTGATACGATTCAAACCATTGCAGGAAAAGTTGGTAATGAAACAAAACAGCCAAACACAAAACCGTCTGATGCTGCCAATCAACCAAAACAAAATTTACCGTCAGCTCCGGTTGTAATTGCTCCTGTAATTATTCCGTCAGCTGATACTGCAAAAACCATTGCAGGAAAGATCGGCAATGAAACAACAATTAAAAACAATCAACCCTCACAGGCTGTTAATCAGCCAACACAAAAACTTCCATCTGCACCTGTGGCTAACAAGCCAACGGCAATGCCGGTTAAAGATTCAACACAGCTAATTGCATCGAATCAAAATAAACCGGGAACGAATCAAACAAAACCTGTTGTTACAGCTCCGGTTGAAAAACCAAAACAGCAACCCGCTGTTACTGTTCCGCCAACTCAGCAGCCCACAGTTAAAACAGAAACAAAACCAGTTGTGCAAAAACCAACTGCTCCTGTTGTAACTCAACCTTCAACTGTTGTAAATGATAAACCGCAGGTTGAGATCAATAAAGTAAACGAAACCACTAATACAACGGTAACAAACAAACCGGTTGTAATGGCGCCGCCACCTGTTATCAGCAATCCAACAATCACAAAAAGAGAAACAGAAATTATTCAGGCTGTTGATATAACCGAAGATAGTGTTGTTCTTTCCTTATACGATAACGGTGAAATAGATGGCGATACAGTAAGTGTGTTTGTCAACAACGAGCTGGTTGTTGCAAAAGTTGGACTGAGTGCAAAAGCCTTTAAAAAAACCATTTACTTTAAGGCAGGGGAAACCGTACAGCTTACCTTCTTTGCAGAAAACCTTGGATCAATTCCCCCCAATACGGGTTTACTGGTAATTTATACATCTACAGAACGTCACCAGATCTTTTTCAGTTCCAACTACAATAAAAGCTCTTCCATTCTGCTTCGGAGAAAAGAATAACAGAAACATAAGGATTGATGTATTTTCTTTGCAGTATGAAAAGAATGCTTGTATTCCTTTTTGTTTTGCAAAGTCTTGTTTCTTCTGCACAAAATGCAGCAGGATTATGGATGGGCCGTTTTACAACAACAAGTATTCTTCAACAGGGAATTCCTTATAAATATGAACTGTTGCTTTTCCAGGACGGAACCTCTCTAACCGGTTATTCTTATTCCACAGCAGGCACCGCCGACTTTTATGCCGTGTGTGAAATAACCGGAACCGTATTTGACGGTTACATGGTTATCACCGAGAAAAAAACATTGTATCAGAATCCGCCGGAACCTTCCGGTGTAATGCAAAGTCACATTCTTTTCTTTGGTGCGGATAATAAAGAAGCAACAGGCGAATGGAAGCAATCGAATAAAACAACCATACAGCTAATGCTGCAGCAGGGAAAAACATTTTTGAAAAAAGAAGACGACCCGTCCAAATCCGGTTTGATTAAAATTCTTGAACGGAAAAATACAGTGAAGGTTGATGATGGAAAAACAACAGCACCCGTTAACCGTGATTCAGTAAAACTTGCATCAAGACAAAAAAATATTCTGCAGACAATTATTCTTGATACAGACTCTGTAACAGTTGAATTATATGATGATGGATTAATTGATGGCGACAGTGTTTCTGTTTTCATCAACAACAGGTTATTGTTAAACAAAGTTGGTTTAACTGATAAAGTGTTGAAACAAACCATTCAGCTTCCGGTTTCAGCAGAGGGAATTGTCCTCACCATGTTTGCAGAAAACGAAGGAAGCATTCCTCCCAATACAGGACTGCTCATTATCCGCAGTGGTGAAGCCAAACATGAAATCCGTTTCAGCTCCGATACAAAGAAAAGTGCGGCGATTGAACTGCGGAGAAAATAAACCGCTTCAGTTACCTTTGCGGCATGGAATCAGAAATTATCCGGCTTACACAATACTCACATGGGGGCGGCTGCGGTTGTAAAATTGCACCGGCTGTTTTAGAACAGATCCTTCAATCAACCCAAACAACCATCATTGATAAAAACTTATTAGTTGGCAACAGCAGCAAAGATGATGCTGCGGTATATGATCTTGGTAACGGAACAGCTGTTGTTTCAACCACCGATTTCTTTATGCCGATTGTAGACGATGCGTTTTCATTTGGACGGATTGCATCAGCCAACTCCATCAGTGATGTGTATGCGATGGGTGGAAAACCAATCATGGCCATTGCTGTTCTTGGCTGGCCCGTTACCAAACTGCCTACTGAACTTGCACAGCAGGTTTTGGATGGTGCAAGATCTATTTGTAATGAAGCAGGTATTCCGTTGGCTGGTGGTCACAGCATTGATTCACCGGAACCGTTTTTTGGTTTGGCTGTTACCGGATTGGTAAACCTTGAACACCTCAAACAAAATAATACAGCACAGGAAGGAAACGTATTGCTGCTCACCAAATCAATTGGTGTTGGAATTCTAACTACAGCAGGCAAAAGAAGTTTGCTGAAAGAAGAACATAAAGAACTGGCACCAGCGCAAATGATGAAGCTCAATAAAATTGGGGAAGCTCTTGGTAAGCTGGATGCAGTTACAGCCATGACGGATGTTACCGGTTTTGGATTGCTTGGCCACTTAATTGAAATGACAGAAGGCAGCGGATTATCTGCTGAATTATTTTACAATAAGATTCCCTTTCTTGAACCGGCAAAGGAATATGCAGCGCAAAGTATTATGCCCGATGCTACTACCCGTAACTGGAACAGCTACAGCAGCAAGGTTGTGTTTGAAACAGGAGTGAACGTAATGGAAGCGTTCAAACTCTTACCCGATCCGCAAACCAATGGCGGAATCTTAATTGCGGTGAAAGCAGAAAAGCTTGCAGAAGTGCAGCAGCTGTTTGCAGAAAATCAGTTAACCGCATACATTGAACCAATCGGCCGACTTATACCCAAAGCAGAGAAAGTAATACAGGTTTTGATGTAACCTGTTGTGAAAGCAGTGCGAAGTAAGTATATTAGTATTGTTCTTTCACTCACTAAACCAACTCTGTTATGGATGCAAAAACTATTTCCTGGTTGTCTTACATTACACTTATTGGATGGATTATTGCCCTGGTACAACACGGAAACACAAACCCAAAAAGTTCATTGGCAACATTCCATCTTCGTCAAAGTTTTGGAATTATTGTTACCGGTGTTGCTCTTTACCTTGTATTAATGATGTTAATCCTTGCTGCACCATTTCTCATTTTTTTTAGCTGGATTATTTGGATCGTATTAATCGTACTCTGGGTATTGGGTTTAATTTCAGCTTTAAATGGCGAAGAAAAACCGGTTCCTGTTGTTGGACCACTGTTTCAGCAATGGTTTCAGTTTATTAAATAATTCATCAATGAATCTTTCGTCTGACGGGCGTCAGACGATTACAAAAGCTTGTCGATTTTTCCGGCAAGCTTTTTATCTTTCTCTGTAACAATATCTCCTGCATCATGTGTGCTCAGCCAGATTTCAACCTTGTTCCACACATTGGTCCACAGCGGATGATGATTCATCTTTTCAGCTTCCATCGCCACACGGGTCATAAAAGCAAAGGCTTCTGAAAAATCAGCGAACTCAAATTTTTTGTAGAGCGTGTTTTTTGTTTCTGTCCACATTAGAAAATAATTTGATGATGAATAAGTAGAATACCGGTCAGCAGGTTTAGTAAAAGATACGCTTTTTAGTTAGTCAGGGGGGGATTAATGATTTGTGAAAAAACAAAAGGTTATGAATCGTTCCTCCGGAACGAATGATCCTTATTTACGAAACCGTTACCCGTGAATTGTGCCGATGGCACAAAACTCTGATAATATTTGCAGCCTGACAGTTAAAAGTGGCCACCCTCTGATACAACTTAAGCTGCATTGGAACTCTGTGTATATTTTGTCTCAAAGAGACATTTCATCGTTAACACCTCCAAGGGTAGATCGATACGTTCCTTCGGAACGTTTGCTGCTCTTTTAATCTTTGTTTGAAACGTGCTGATGGTTAAAGAGAAATTTCTTTCTGCTATAGTATAAGATGCTGCTTATTCTTAATCTTCTCATTCGTTAATTCAACCACCAGTTGTACTCCCTGAATAGTGCGGATCCCTGCAATCAATTCTTTTTCTTCTTCTGCAGGAGGTAAGTCCCCTTTTATTAACCAGAGATAATCAAGGTGTTTGAATTCGGGCAATAAATATTCTCCGTCAAACTGGTTCTTGTATAAAAAATAACTCAGTGCAATATTAGGCTCCTTGTATTCAAACACAGAAAAGAAATACTGCCTGTTCTTTTTATTGAGATGAATTTCTATATCGTTGTTCACACGGAAATCGAAACGCAGGCCTTGATTCACCTGCCAGACAAACTGATGACTGCCCAATGGAGCCATGATGCCCAGCAGGTGAGTATCTTCAAAAAACTCTTCAATCAGTAATTCATTATCGATCTTCAGTTTCATGTGTTAGAAATTGATATCAAACACCAGTTCTTCAGCTCCTCTTTTTACTTTCACTTTTGTTGCATCTCCTTTTTTAAACCTGCCCAGCGCCTGCATATAACTTTCAACAGAGCTTACATTAAAATCACCAAGCTTTACCACAATATCGCCAGCTTTTAGTCCTGCTTTCTGAGCTGCCTTACCATCACTTACTCCATCAACTCTTACACCGCCGCCACTGAAAGTATAATCGGGCATAATACCCATGCTTACTGTAAACCTTGCAGAAGTTGTTGTTTGCTGTTCCCTTGTTTTGGTGAAAGCAAGTTTCGGTGATTTACTTGTCCGGTCAATGAGGCGTTCAATATATTTTACGATCATTAACTCACCTTCGTAATTGATCTTATCAAAATCATCACTTGGTTTATGATAATCTGTATGTAAACCGGTAAAGAAAAACAGCACAGGAATATCTTTTCTGTAGAAAGATGTATGATCACTTGGGCCTGTTCCGCTGCTGTCGACCTTAATACCAAAAGCTGGTTTCTTTTCATACAGCAATGTTGACCATGAAGGTGATGTACCAAAGCCGCCAATGGTAATTGCTTTTGATGAATCATTATAACGGCCCACCATATCCATATTGATCATGTAATTCACTCCTGTTAAAGAAACGGTTGGGTGTTCTGTATAATATTTTGAACCAAACAATCCAAGTTCTTCGCCGCTGAAAGCAACAAAGAGATAGTTGTTGTTCTTGTTTCCTGCTTTCTTCAACAAACGGCTCAACTCAATCAATGCTGCTGTTCCACTTGCATTATCATCAGCTCCGTTATGTATGGCCGGCAACTCTGTGCTTCTTGAATTACGATCTTCTCCATAACCCAAATGATCAAAGTGTGCACCGATGATGATGGTTGATGCTGCATTGTTGTTGATATAACCAACCACATTAAATCCCTTTCTTGTTTTTTCGCCCTGTTCAATTTTGAAATTAATATCCATCATGTGCGATGGGTCTTTGGCAATTTTATCAGCAATACGTTTTTGCAGCCAGATCACAGGAATGGTTGATGCAGCTGAACGGTCTTTTCCATCATACTTCACACCTGCATCCTTAGTTCCGCTGTTGAAAATAATTAATGCTGTTGCTCCTTTCTGCGCTGCATCTTTTTCTTTGCTGCGGATAGCTGTCATCAAATCAAAATGCGGACTCTTTTCATTTTCTATCAATAACTCTTTAATATCCCAGAACCAGGCACCGCCGCTTTCATGTAAACTGGGGCTGGCCATTGCTTCTCCATTTCCGTTCTTACTCCAGCTAAAGGGGAAAAAATCTTTGTCTACTTTTAAATGTTCACCATCAATAATAAAAAAAGAGGAAGAGAGAATCTCTTTGCCTTCATTCATTTCAAACGGCTGTAAATAACTGCCGTTATCACCTTTGGGGGTAAGACCATTTTTTTCAAACTGCTGAACAATGTATTGCGATGCCAGCTGTTCGCCTTTTGTTCCGGTTCTTCTGCCTTCCAGTTTATCATCAGCCAGGAAGCTTACATGTGTGCGGATGTTTTGTACGCTTACTTTATCTGATTTGCTTAATTTCTGAGCAGCAGCGCTGAGGGTAAATACCAGCAACAGGAAAAAGGAAAATAACTTCGACATATGATTATAAAATGAATTTGAAAGCCAAAGGTAAACAGGGTAAAGTTTGATTCA
Organism: Lacibacter sp.; assembly: GCA_040081135.1. Taxonomy (GTDB): domain Bacteria; phylum Bacteroidota; class Bacteroidia; order Chitinophagales; family Chitinophagaceae; genus Lacibacter. The sequence goes on from JBEBHT010000040.1 coordinate 10,030, forward strand.
AGAGTTTAATCCATGAATTATACGAAAATTCACAAATTGTTCTTTCCGTGCATTCCGTGCCTCCGTGGCACCCTGTTTTATTCTTTCCAAACTTCGTAAATGCAACTTCATAATTGACGCTACATTTGCACTTCGCTTACATGGCCACCAATAAATTACATATTGCATTAGTCGGAAATCCCAACAGCGGAAAAACCTCCCTCTTCAATAACCTCACGGGTTTAAACCAGAAGGTGGGCAACTTTCCCGGTGTAACGGTTGATAAGAAAACAGGCGACTGCCGCATTTCTGAATCACTTACTGCAGAGATCATTGATCTTCCCGGCAGTTACAGCCTCTATCCACGCCGTGCAGATGAATGGGTGAGTTATAAAGTGCTCATGAACCAGGACGAAGAAGTAAAACCCGAACTGGTAATCGTGGTGGCCGATGCAAGTACCTTAAAAAGAAACCTGCTCTTTGTTTCGCAGGTGATTGATTTAAAAGTTCCGGTAGTTCTTGCGCTTACCATGATGGATGTGGCAAGAAAAAAAGACATCATCGTAAACATCCGCTCGCTGGAAAGAGAGCTCGGTATTCCCGTGGTTCCGGTAAACCCAAGAAAGAACAAAGGAATTGCTCAGCTGAAAAAAGCAGTGGATGATACGGCCAATAAATTCTACCGTCCGCCTGCCTTTGATTTTATTTCGAATAAAGGATTAGCGCCGGAAGCAGTTACTGAAGTAAAAGAATTGCTGCCGCACTTAAGCGACTATGCCGCTATTCATCATCTCATCAATCATGAATCGTTTTTGCTCAGCAATGATCAGCAAAACAAAATAGAAAGCATTGAGCAGAAGAATAAAGTTCAGCATACACGTATCCAGGCCGAAGAGATCATGCAGCGTTACCAGCGCATTAAGCAGATTGTTCAAACTTCCATTACAGAAGTTTCGCCCATCAAAAAACAAATGATTGCAGAAAAGCTCGACCGTATTCTGCTGCATAAGGTTTGGGGTTATGCCATCCTGTTGTTTGTGTTGTTCCTGCTGTTTCAAAGTGTGTTCTGGGTGGCGCAGTATCCTATGGATATGATTGAACTGCTCTTTGTAAAAACAGAAAACTGGTTCAGCAGCTGGTTACCCGGCGGTTGGTTAACGGATCTGTTTTTGAATGGAGTTCTCGCCGGACTCAGCGGCATCTTTATGTTTGTTCCGCAGATCATGATCCTGTTTGGATTAATCACCATCCTTGAAGAAACCGGTTATATGGCACGCATTGGTTTCTTAACTGATAAGATCATGCGCAAGGTTGGGCTCAATGGAAAAAGTGTAATGCCCATGATCAGCGGATTTGCCTGTGCCGTTCCCGCCATCATGAGTGTGCGGAATATTGAAAACCAGAAAGAACGTTTACTTACCATACTTGTAACGCCGCTCATGAGCTGCAGTGCAAGGCTCCCTGTTTATACCATCCTTATTGCACTGGTTATTCCAAAAAAACTGGTGCTGGGCTTTTTAAGTTTGCAGGGTTTGGTGATGATGGGATTGTATTTATTCAGTGTATTGATTGCACTGATTGTGTCGTATGTAGCCAAACGTTTTATCAACCTCAAAGAAAAAAGTTTTTTTATACTGGAGTTGCCCTTGTACCGTCATCCACGTTATGCAAACGTGCTGGTTACCATGATTGAGAAAGCAAAGATTTTTGTGTTTGATGCAGGAAAGGTAATCATGGTCATCAGTTTATTATTATGGGCGTTGAGTTCATACGGACCGAAAGATCATATGCAGAATGTAACCGCAAAGTATGAACAGCTGAAACTTGCAAATCCACAGCAGACAGCTGCACTCGAAAAAGAAAAACAGGCTGCCCTTTTACAAAATTCATATGCAGGGCAGATGGGAAAATATATTGAACCAGTCATCCGTCCATTGGGTTACGACTGGAAGATTGGTATTGCCATTGTTACTTCCTTTGCAGCCCGTGAAGTTTTTGTTGGCACCATGGCAACACTCTATTCTGTTGACAGTGATGGAACAGATGAACAAACCCTGCGGCAGAAAATGAATGCTGCCGTTAAACCCGATGGAACCAAAGTATACACACTCGCCACCGGTGTATCCCTCATGATCTTTTATCTCCTTGCTATGCAGTGTATGAGTACGCTGGCTGTTGTAAAGCGTGAAACCAAAAGCTGGAAATGGCCTTTGATACAACTGGTTTATATGACAGGACTGGCTTATATTTTAAGTTTTGTTGCGTATCAGTTGTTGAAGTGATGTTGCATAGAATTCATTTGTTATATAGCTTAACTTTATACAAGAAGTAGCGTATATTTAAATGTTATAGTCAATTTAATACGATACCATACTCTGAATGACGACAAGAAAGTTTCAAGCAATTTTTTATTCTGTAATAGGAGTTTGTATTCTACTAATCATTATTGCATTTACTTCTTTTGACTTTATTGAAGCTGACACCGCTACTAATTGGACAATGCGATATTTTTCTTTGCCAATTCTAATTTTGATGGCGCCGGCTTGCTATTATATTTATTTAATATTTCTCAGACAGCACGAAAGAAAAAAGTATAAATCGCTTGTGTGGACACGTCTTCGGACAATGTTTCGAATATTTATTATGACACTTGCAATGACCGGGATTTTTATCGCTACAACTCTATCCATTATTATATTGACAAACGCTTACTTAGGTGACGGCAAAACAATAAATTTGAACGCAAAAATTGTCGACTACTATACAATCAGAAGTAAAGGTCGGACGAGGTATTATATTAAAATTCAAGATCAACAATTTGATAGAATTATTGACCTGAAAGTAAACGGACCTTATCAAGTTGGACAGGCTTTTAATAAGACCATGCGAATCGGACATTGGGGGCTACTTTATTCTAACAAATAAACTGGCTATAACCAGCGCCATGGATTTCTATGACAAAACAAAACTATTTTAAGCTGCCTTTTTTGCTCCTGTTGGTATGCTGCAAAGAAAAGCACGCCGTCGTCTGGTGTTGTCACCAACGACATAAAATTTCCGTCTGCCCGGGGTCTGGCCCTAGCCGACCCCGGGAGTTTGATCGTTTATGTTTTAAGGAAAACATTCTACAACTCAACTATTTTTTCTTACCCTTGTGTCGTTAATAAGGTTTCTGTTGGTCAACTGTACTACCTTATCCTTCTTCCGGTACAGTTTGTTGAGGTTGAGATCTGTCATGAAAACGTTTCGGTTCAGTAGCAGTAGAACGTATTTTTTTCATAACCCAAAACCAACCCCAGTGAAGCCACGCTTTCATTCAGCATTGTTTTTCCTTTTTGCAATTGTTTCATCGTGCAATACCAAACAGGACGAAGAACTTAAAGACAGTCCGTTACTTGGAGAAGGATTTGGTATCAGCACTGTAACAATACTTGTAAAAGACTTAGACAGCACCCGAAATTATTTTACAAAAGTTCTCGGGTTTAAGATGCCTGAAAAAATTCAAAAAGGAATCTATGACGGAACACTTAGCGCTGCGGTTAGCTTTGCAGATTTTTCGGCCATTGAACTTCTTTCACTTAACGATACCGGGAAGGTTGTACCAAAGGATTCTTTTCTTATTTCCTTTGCAAAGCAATATAGTGGTGTGCGGTTGTATTCGTTCTTCACTTCGTCGGTTGATACAACACGTAACTGGCTCCATACACAAGGATTTAAAATAGACACGCCCCGCTCTGGCCGTGTTGCCACTGAAATGCCAAAGGGTTGGGACTGGGATGATGGTGGTCCGCAGTGGCGCAGTATAGACTTCAACACAAAAAATCCGCCGGCCTATCTCCCCGCTTTTATGGAGATCACAGGCATGCCTTACGAGGAAATAAATAGCCAATGGAAACCGTACTCCTGGCGTAAATACTACGATGATAATCCTAACGGAGTTATTGGCATATCTTTTTTACGGGTTGTTGTCAACGATCTGAATGTTGCACGCAAAGAATTTAAAAAGATCGGGTTGAAGGAATTGCAGGCAAACGACACGATGGCGAATTTTAAAATTGCACATAACCATGAGTTGCAGGTAATTGCTCCCTCATCACCCGACGATACGCTAAGCAAGTTTTTAAAAACACAGGGGCAAGCTGTATATGCGATAGGTTTTGAAGTAAAGAACTTGAAAGAAACACATACGTTCCTGAAAAAAAACTTGCCGGCCAAAGCTTTGATAACTGATACCTTACTAAAACGATTGATCGTATTACAAGAATATACCCATGGTGTTCAATTTGAATTTATAGAAGAATCAAAAGAGCAGGCGGACTTAGCGAAGATCTACAGTTTTAAAGAAGGCACTAAACTCGACAGTGCTTCGGCAAAATATGCATCAAACATTTATACAAAATATTGTGCCTTATGTCATGGTAAAGATCGTGAAGGCCATGCTGCAGATTTTGCGCCCTCTTTACGTTCGCATTCTTTAATGGCAACAACGCAGTTGCCCCGTGCCAGTTACAATTATCTCAGGCATGCAATTAGTTACGGTCGCTCAGGAACTGCTATGGCACCTTATGCAAAAAAACAGGGCGGGCCGTTAGATGATGATGACATCGATCTGTTATTACAATGGCTTCACGAGTTAAGCGGAGTAAAGAAACCAATTGACATGTCAACCAAACCTGTTACCGGAAATGTAACGCTCGGCAAAGGATTGTATGCAAAAAATTGTGCTGTTTGTCATGGTGTAAAAGGAGAAGGTGTTCGTGGGCCTGCGTTAGGAAATCCTATGCTATTGGCCACTGCAAGCGATGCGTTTTTACGTTATGCAATTTCAGAAGGAAGAGACAGTACACCAATGCCATCATTCAAAGACAGTCTCAGCAAGTTTGAAATAAATGCGATCACTGCTTATCTCAGAAGCAGGGCTTCAGGATGGAATGCGCCCGAAGCAGTTGCAGTAACAAAACCGCTGCCGAAAGACTATATATTAAATCCAGCCAACAAAGCACCAACGTTTGCTTTGCGTGAAGGCCTTTACGTATCTGCCGAACAACTTGCGAAAGCATTAAAAGATAAAACACGCATGATCATACTTGATGCAAGGTCTGAGGCCGGCTGGCATCAATCACATATTCCTGGTGCTATTTCGGTGCCTTACTATAAAGAGCCTGGTAAGTTTATTAAGGACATTCCTAACGACAGTACGTGGATTGTTGTTTATTGCGCTTGTCCGCATGCTGCATCTACGCAGGTAGTTAACACGCTGAAGCGTTTTGGTTATAAACACACAGCCATTCTTGATGAAGGTGTTCTTGTATGGGCTCAGCGTGGGTATCCTGTACAACATGGGCAGGGTGAGACGAGCAAAAAGTGATATGCTCTTTTTTTACGGTTTTGCTGAACAGTAGTTTGGTTGATACCGTGTATTGTTTTTCTTGCCCCTGTTGGTATGGCGCAAAGAAAAGCACGCCGTCGTCTGGTGTTGTCACCAACGACATAAAATTCAAGATTCAATCCTCGCAAAAGTCCAAGTTTGTCAATCGTAAGTCAGGCCAAAGACTCTTGCGTTTACTAAAGATGTATATTTATTTATTAGCTTAAAAACGATAAACAAACTAATATGAAAAAACTACTTTTCCTTGCAACTGTAACAATGTTGTCTTTAACATCTTCAGGACAATCAAAACCGGAGGAGATTCTTAATTCTTTCTTTAAAGAGTATTCGAAAGACCCTGCTTCTGCTGTTGAAAATATTTATGCAACCAATACCTGGTCTTCAAGAATGAAAGACGGGATTGAAACAATGAAGAACGAGGTTAATAAATATACCGTTGCATATGTTGGCAAATACTACGGATATGAACTGATTACAAAAAAGCAATTATCTGAAAGTTTCATTTTGTATTCTTATATGGTGAAGTACGACAGACAACCAATGCGTTTTATTTTTAAATTTTATAAGCCAAATGACAAATGGACCTTATTTGCATTTACAATTGACTCCGACCTGGATACCGAATTAGAACAAGCGGCGAAACTGTACAACCTAAATTTAGACAAATACAAATAATCCCAATAGTTCAAGGATGTCAATCGTAAGTCTGGTCCAAGATCCAATAGCTATGAGATGGGGCTAAGCTAAAGTATACCCCCCGCCTATGAAACGCTCTTAACTATAACAACCCAAGAACCAAAGCTTTGAATTTTATACTCAATATTATCCTTGTTGTTTTGATCCTTTTAATTCTTGCTCATGTTTTCTTTTGGCTAATGGCAATGGGGAGTGGTCATAATATTCCAGCTACAACCACTACGCCGTTTCTGACTTCATTTTTTATTACCGTGTTGTTGGCCGGAATTACTTTTTATGTATTAAAACGACTGAAAAAGAAATGAACCACGCATCGCTGTCCCGGAGTTTGCAACTATTGCTGTCCGGTTAAGTATTGAGTTTGCATAAAAAAGGAGGTCAAATGACCTCCCTAAATTCCGTCGGCCCGGGGTCTGGCCTTAGCCGACCCCGGGAGTTTGAAACCTTTCCCTTTCTTCTACATTCTAAGCTCCCTTCTCCCCCCTAAAACCCTCATTTTCACCCACTTCAATGGCCGTTGTCTGTCTCGCAATCGCTGCGTGATGCTTCTCAATAGACATTGTCTATGCCGCAATTGCAGTTGTCTGCTTCGCAATCGCCATGTGCTGTGTCGCAATCAACAGAGGATGCTTCGCAATGGAAAAAGTCGCTGCCGCAATTGCAGACGTGTCCGTCTCAATTGCAGTTGTCTGTCTCGCAAACGCCATCTCCTGTCTCTCAAAAGGCAACTGCTCTTTTGCAACAGCCATCTGTCGTTTCTAAGGAAGCAAAACACCCTTCTCAAAAGCCAACGTTCCTCTCTCAAGAAACAACTCCTCTTTCGCAATCACCATCTATTCCCGTTCAGCAAACAAAACATCTTTCTCAAATCTCATCAAAGCAAACTTTATCAATAACTTTATCTCATGCAGAAAATCTTCTTTACCATAACCATTGCATGTGTTGTAACACTTGCCTGTCATACCACACAAAAAACAACAGCACAAAAACAATGGGTTTCTCTCTTCAACGGAAAAGATATCAACGACTGGATGGTAAAAATTCAGCATCATGATATCAATGTAAATTTTGGAAATACATTTCGTGTAGAAGATGGCATCATTAAAGTTCGTTATGATCAGTACGGCGATTTCAATGATCAGTTTGGTCATCTCTATTATAAAACGCCTTTCTCCTTCTTTCATCTTAAAGTTGAATACCGCTTTGTTGGTGAACTGCAAAAAGGTGCTCCTTCATATACCTTACACAACAGTGGCGTTATGTTTCATTCGCAGGATCCACGAACCATGCCCAAAGAACAGGACTGGCCCATTTCCATTGAAATGCAGTTCTTAGGCGGGCTGAGTGATGGTAAACCAAGACCAACCGGCAACATGTGCTCACCCGGGACTGATGTTGTGTACCAGGGTAAGATAGCAGATGCGCATTGCATTAATTCTTCTGCTAAAACCTATGATGGGGAACAATGGGTAAGAGCCGAACTGATTGTATTAGGCGATTCACTGATAACACATATCATTAATGGCGATACGGTGTTGCAATATTCCAAACCACAAATAGGTGGCGGCGTTGCAAACCGTTACGATCCGAAAATTAAAATAGATGGTAAAGCACTTAAGAGTGGGTTCATTGCTTTGCAGAGTGAAGGTCAACCGGTTGATTTCAGAAACGTAGAGATTATGGATTTGACGCCGTTTAAATAGAAACAGATTTTTCTGTCACGTTGAGCTTGTCGAAACGTTGCCGAATAAAGATTCTGTTCCTGAATAACACAACAACTGTTGAATTCTTTTTCTTAAATCAGTTTGTTTTTCTCTGCATACTTCAACACGAATGGTTTCAAAAAAACGTTCCGTTCTGCATCGCTCATTTTCGGCACAGGTTCTAAATTCCGAAAATGTGGCCAGCCGGTATCATCCACCCACATCAATTCAAAATATCTTGCAGGAGCAAGTATGGTGCAAAGAGCCATCTGTTTTAAATCCTGTATTTCTTTTTCTGTAA
>JBEBHT010000359.1:0-4343 GCA_040081135.1 Lacibacter sp.
AATCAGAACCGTTTAAATACAGCTGGGATCAGTTTGTAAAAGACAAACAAACTACCTGGGATGGTGTACGCAATTATGCTGCACGCAATAATCTCCGTGATATGAAGAAAGGGGATGAACTGTTTTTTTATCACAGCAATGAAGGACTGGAAATTGTGGGCATTGCAAAAGTGGCCAAAGAAGCTTACAAGGACCCTACAACAGATGAAGATGCATGGGTGGTGGTTGATCTGAAACCGGTACGGAAAATAAAGAAACCTGTTACACTTGTACAAATGAAGGGAGACAAACGATTAGCAAATATGGATCTGTTGCGCCTTGGACGTTTGAGTGTAGGGAAGGTGACTGATGAAGAATGGAAGATCGTACTGGATCTGGCAGGTGAGTAGGCTAAGAGTTCAAAAAAGAAAAAGAGATAGTTGCTGAAATTTGCATCCATCTCTTTTTTTTATAATCAAGAATTTTATTCTTTAAATCATTCAGAATTTTTGAATACAAAACTCCTTAACTCTTTCCACTCTTTTGAACTCTTAGCTTTTTTTAACAAATTTCTTCGGTTACTTTTTATTGTTACCCGGTATCAATGTCAGATTCTGTTGCAAAAGAATCTATTCTCTTCACAGGATACATCAGCAGTTGAATGATTTGTTTTGCCGGCAATGAATTCAGCAAGTACTCTTCTGCTCCTGCACCTGACTTCCTTTATTTAAAACATTCAAATCAAAATCAAAATGAAAAAAATCATTTTGGCTGTCATTTTACTGGCAGCCGCAGGCGGAGCTGTGTATTATTTTCTCACCCAGAAAAAAGCAGGTATTCCTCAACAAACATCTTTCAAACAAATGCTTTTGGGAGAATGGAAAATTGATTCTGTAGCGTTAAGTAAAAAAGATTCGGGAAATGCAATTGCGTTGTTTGCATTGGCACTGGATTCAAATTTCTTAAAGTATACTTATGATTTTAAAGAAGACGGTACTATTATAAAAATGCTGGGTGATAGTACGCTGGCTGAAAAAAACAGCTATCAATTAAAGGATAGCGTAACGCTTGTTTTTACAGAAGGAGATGGCACAGCTGAATCTTTTGAGCTAAAACTGTCAGCCAAAGAAAAAAATTGGTTTGTGCTGATGGATAAAGATAGTACGAACTATTATTTTAAGAAACAGAGCCGTTAACGATTAAGTCCGGCTAATGAAAACATTGGCCGGACAATTTTATGTAAATCAAATTTTCCTGCATCTGTATAAAAAATAATTTATGAGATACATTCATTTCATCTTCATCGCCTTTTTATTTTTAGCATGCGGCCGTTCTGAAGCAGTAAAGAATAAAGTCCAGGACATTGCTCTGAAATCTCCAGCTTTCGCCAAGGAAGAAGAAGCTGCACCTGCATCTGATACAACTGCAGCAGCTGAAGCTCCGCATCCCGGAGATCCTGAACAAACAAAGCAACCGGCTAAGCCTTCCCAAACACCCGAAAGCAAACCAGACTGGAATAAGAAGATCATTAAAACAGCAGCACTGAATGTTGAGGTAAAAGAGTATCAAAAATTCAATCAGCTTGCTCATTCTTCTGCTAATCAGTTTGGCGGATATATTGCAGATGAGCAGCAAACTGAAACAGAATACAAAATAGAAAACATTATTACCATTAAAGTTCCTGTTGATCAGTTTCAATCGGCAGTGGATTTTCTTACAAGAGGTGATGGTAAGATCAATGAAAAGAAAATCAGTTCTGAAGATGTAACAACGCAGTATGTTGATACAAAATCAAGACTGGAAGCAAAGAAGCAGGTTCGCCTGCGCTACCTCGATTTGCTTAAGCAGGCAAAGAATATGGAAGAGATTCTGCAGGTACAGAATGAAATCAATGAAATACAGGAAGAAATTGAAAGTGCTGCCGGAAGAATCAACTATCTATCGAATGCATCAGCTATGAGCACCATCAACCTTACTTTTTACCAGGTGGTAAATGCTTCTGCAAAGGATGCTGATCATACCAGCTTTTGGACAAAAACGAAGACAGCATTTGCAAGCGGATGGAATGGTTTGGGTAATGTACTGGTGGGCATTGTCTATATCTGGCCTCTGCTTATTGGAATTGTGCTCGCTGTATTTCTGATCAAACGAATAGCATTTAAAAAGAAAGGTACAGCTCAAATATAATGAAGTAATCGCTGAACAGAATTTACTAACCCCGGCTTTTAAGCCGGGGTTAATTGTATGAAGTATTTGGCTTCAGCCATGACCTTCTTCAAAACCATAATGTCTCATAAAACGATTGTACTCTTCCAGAAAAGTAATTTTCTCATGGTGTTGTTCCTGTGTTTCAATATAGTTTCTTACAACACTAATCTTTTCATCACTGACAGAAGCAGCAAAATATTCTTCAGCCCATTCAAATTTATTTTTCAACAGCCCACTTCTGTTCAACCAAAATGAACTTTCTCCTTTTAATAATTGAACCTGTTTTGATAAACTCATGTCTGCATTGAGATACATGAGACAATGAACGTGATCTGAATAACCATTGACCCTGTCGATATAAATACCTTTTGATGGTGCATTTTCTTTTATATGCTGCCATATTATCGGTCTTGTTTCTTTATCAAAGAAAGGGAAACGATTTTTAGTGCCCCATACAGCATGAATCAGAACTTTTACATAGGCCATAGCAAATGATTTGAATCAAAATACAAAAATCAGAGCTTATGCCAAATACCTTATGTGGGAATACAAGACTTAAAGTCAGGATTATATTCTTGTGATCAGTCATGGCTAAAGCCGAGAGTCCTTAGTTCTTTTCCCCGACTTAAAAGTCGGGGTTATTTGAAAGGCTGTAATACATAACCCCGGAGCTTTAGCCCGGGGATTGTAATGAAGGAGAGGAAACGGCTTTAGTCATGACAAAGAAAAGAAGGTAGTAGTTACTTAGAGATTGTTTTTTACAATATCTATAAACTTATTTCTGTCAATCATTCTTGCACCCAAACTTTCCAAATGTTCGGTGTACACCTGGCAGTCGATTAATACAACACCTTCTTTTTGCAAATGCTGCACAAACGCAATGAATGCATACTTACTTGCATTGCTCACTTTCGCAAACATGCTTTCACCAAAGAACAGCTTGCCCATACGAATGCCATATAAACCACCAACTAATTCATTGTCCTTCCATGCTTCCACACTAACTGCATAACCGAGTTGGTGCAGTTGATTGTATGCTTCTTCAATTTCAGCAGTAATCCATGTTCCGTTTTGTCCTTTTCGTTTTTGTCTGCCACAATTGCGGATAACTTCTGTAAAAGCTTTGTTCATGGTGATCTTAAACGTTCTTCGATTGAACAGCTGCTGCATACTTTTACTCACATATAATTCTTCAGGAAACAATACAAACCTTGGATCGGGGCTCCACCAGAGAGGAGGTTCATCATCATTATACCAGGGAAATATACCACTGCGGTAGGCAAGTAACAAACGTTCGGTGCTGAGATCGCCACCAATTGCCAGCAAACCATCTGCTGCAGATTGCTCAACCGGCGGAAACCAAAGCTTATCTGTTAATACCTGTAATGACATGTGTAAAATAACGTGAATGTACGGGAAGAAAAAAATCAGGCAACCACTTCAACTGTTGCACCAATGCCTCTGTCAGTAATGGCATCGCATAAAGGTTTCAAATCATCATAAGAACCATTCTTAACGGCATACTTGCCTTTGGTATGAATAAACCAGGCACATTGCTCAGCCTGTTCAGGGGAATGCCCGCATACATCCACCAGTGTTTCTATCACCCATTCAAAGGTATTTACCTCATCATTCCACATGATTAAGTGACAAGGATTTTCAACATCTGTGAGTACATCTGTTTCAATCAGCTCTTTGGTATGTGTGGAGAATTTGCTCATGCCACTGCAAATTTAAAAAACGTAAACCAGAAAAAATAATTCATTCGTAACCTGCAAGCAACAATTAAGGCCCGAATTTTGTCTAACAATCAACTTAGCCAACATTTTCATGAAATTTCGACTGCTTAACAGAAAGAAAGACACCGATAAGAACCCTCCCGACGGGAAGGCGATAGTCCTGTCCATCAATTCCACCAATCGTGGACTTGATTTTCTTGTTGAGCTTTTTCAGATAATAAGACCGGGCAATGTACATAAAACAGAAGAAGCAGAGCTCAAGTTCAAAGCTTTGTTATTTCAGCTGCAGGATGATAAGTCGCTGCTGTTTTCACTCCGCCGCTCCCTTCTTTCTCAATTCGTCAACAGTGATATTACAACCGCATTAACTGAAAGCGGACTTATCAGTTCAAGAGGATTTATACAGGAACTGATTTC
>JBEBHT010000360.1:0-4339 GCA_040081135.1 Lacibacter sp.
GTCCAGCTTATTTTTTCTGAATGATTTTATTAATTAATCCTGAGGCAGATTTTACCTGAATAATAAAAGAACCTTTTTGAAGCGTATTGAATGAAGATAAAAGAACAGTGTTACTACCTTTCATTACCTGCATTTTTTCAACTTTAATTGTTCTGCCAGTAATGTCTTTTACCAGAATTTCAATTGCTTCATTCTGCGGAGCTGTTAATACAAAACTGATATTAGAATCAAATGGATTCACAAGATTACTGATCTCCAGTTGATTTGATTCCTTAGAAGAAACATTGATGATGTTGCTGAATTTAGCACCGGCATCGCCACTGGCTACCATATTTAAACGATAATACATTTTACCTGTAACAGATGCAGGATCAGTAAATGAATACTGGCTGAAAGATGATCCATTGCTTGCGCTTACAGGTACAGTTGCTATTTTTTCAAACAGAACCCCATCGCTGCTTCTTTCCACTTCATAATAAGCAAGATTTGTTTCCTGTTTTGCATTCCAGCTGAGCTGTGTATGTTCATTCACTATTCTTCCATTGAAATTAATTATTTCAGTTGGCAAAGGGATACAACTGGCGACCGGGTTTACTGTAACAGTAATAATATCAGATGAGTTATATACAGCACAGGTAGCAGAGCTTAAGTTTGTAAGGGAAGAGGCAATCCTTATGCGGTATTTATGACCGTTAGTTGCAGCTGTCGCAAGAAAATTTGGATATGCAACTGTGTCCTTGTAATCGGGCGCAACATATGTATAGGTCATTAACTGAGCTGCAGGTGCTAATGGCGCAGGCCCCCATGTAACACCACCGTCAGTACTTCTCTCCCACTGATAATAAGAATAGTTATTATAAAATGAAGTAACAACAACAGACATTCTTACCTGTTGGTTTGTGCAAAATGACGGGCTTCTGCTTGGCCTCATATTCAAACCGGGCAAACAGGAAGTAAAAGCAACATCATCCATTACCCAGTCATTACCACCACCGCCGGGTGCATTATTTCTGATAACGATGTTAGCTGATATCTGGGCTGGTCCTGTTTTAAACAGAAATCCTTTCTTAACCCATTGCCCATTATAATCAAGATTACCAGTTGTGTAATAATCTACACCGCCTACCTGGAATGTAAGATTCGGCAATACACCGGCAGAATCATTTGTGTTTGGTATTAACGGGGCCATATAATTTTTGAAATTTGTTGTACCGGAACCTTTTCCTGAAGTATCACTACTGCAACGGCGGCAAATATTTCTGAACCAGGCAGAGAATTCATAGTACGTATCAGGGCATAATCCATTTACTGTTTGTTGTACGGCATTATTAATACCATAGGCAGCATTCACAACAGCCATATAGCCGCCAACTGTTCCGGGAGTTGCCGGAGGATTTCCGATTACTGGGTTTACTGCATTTGTATGATCTCCAATAATATCCCACAAATTAAATAAACGTGCTGCATTTGGATAAGGCAGGAAGCTGTTTGTACTTCCTGTTGTACTTGTATTGTTTGCAACAGTAAACATACTGTCATTTGGGCCTGCAGATGGAGCAGCGAACGGGTTCCATTGATACCCGGGTGCAACTGTACCTGGAGCAGGTGCAGGAGATAAATTTTGTGTTGTACCTGAGCCATAGTTGCCACCATTGCCTGTAATTGAATTTAACCCAAGGCCACTACATGTCGGTAAAGGATCTGTGACCATAACCGTTATCCGGTTTAATGGACGGACAGTACTTGGCAATGTTGCTTCGCTGAAAGTATTGGCGGCTTTATATCTGAAAGCACCTCCCGGAATTATAAATGAATTTCCGGGTAAGGTATTTACCACTACTCTGTATGTAACCATCATAATAGCAGTTCCTCCAAAAAAACTTGGCCTGCCATTATTATAAATTCTGCATCCTGAAGCCGGAGGTAATACATCAATTGCTACAGGTGCAGCAACGGCGTTATATGCAGCAGTTTGTCCTCCAGACTTAGTTAAGCTTCCTAAGTTAACCCGTAACACACCCGCATTATATCTTGCTTCATCATCTGCTCCTGCATCGGTTAATAAACCCGTTGGCCTTAAAGGAGTACCATAATTCATTCCTTCATTGGTTGTAAACCTGATTGAATTTGCAACATAAGTTGTTCCAAGGGGAATGGTATCATTATAGCGCACAAAATAAGCTGAATTACCAGTTACAGAAATTACCGCTCTGATTTCAAGCTGATTTCCATTTTCAATGATACCGCCTGTTGGCTTTGAAATATTGATATAGCTTTTACCGGTTTGTACACGCAACTGAGCAGTAACTTCATTTAAAAACAAATGAATGCACAGAGTAACCAGTAATAAAAAGAAGCTGTGTAAAAATTGCTTCATAAGGATCGGATTTAATAATGTTGGCAATATGAACATACGATACTACCAGACAATAAAAGTAATGCAGTTACCGTTGCTTTGCAACACGCAGAAACACTGAATTTTCCCTTTGCGTAATTCGTGCAACTATGTAGTAGAACATACAAACTGAATAAGAAAAAGCAGCAGAAAACACGAATAGAATAATGAACAACTGTTTTCAGTTATTACGACTGCGTAATTTCCGATAGAAAAAAATAAGTGTAAACCCTATTGTTTGAAATTTTTACGGGAGCTAAATTTGTCGCATCCAATCAATCCTAAGTAAAATCATGAAACAATTCCTGCTTTTCTCCTTCATTTTTTTGAGTGTAACAACTTTATTTGCACAACCAGCTAATAATCTCTGCACAACACCAACTAACTTAACACCACAAACAACTTGCGGTGCGACTACTAATCAAACTGTATTAAACGCAACAAATACAGGTAGTCCAACTAATGCTGCTGGTACAACAAGAGATGTATGGTACACATTTACAACACCTGCTAATATCAGGAATGTACAAATTGCAGCAACAGCTTTGGGAGCTAACTTAAATACTACAAACACTTTTATTGAAGCTTTCACAGGCAGTACTTGCACTGCTGGGGTTTTTACTGGCACCTCCATTGGTACAACACCTTCCGGTGGGCCTGTTACGCTTGCATTAACTAATCTTGCACCATCAACTCAATATTACTTTAGAGTTTTTACAATAGGAACTGCAACGGGTGGTACAGCTGCTCAATGGGGTTTTAGTATTTGCGTATCCTATACAGCAGTACCAGCCAATGATAATTGCGCTGTTGGCTCACCAGCTTTGACTATCGGCACCGCATTAACAAACCAGACAGTACAAAATGCAACTGCGAGTGTAGCAACAGTTGGCTGTGCTTCCGGCACACCAGATGATGATGTGTGGTACAGGTTTACTGCAACACAAACTTATGCCAGTGTTAGTTTATCAGCTATAGGGACATTATTAAAAGCAAATGGTGCTATGGTACAAGTGTATTCTGGTGCATGTGGCAGTTTAACAAGCATTGCATGCGGTCAGGAAGAAGTAACGATAACAGAAGGATTAGGAATTGGAACCCAATATTATGTAAGAGTTTATTCTTCTGCCGCTTATTCAACTACTCCGGCTGTAGGATCGGGTAATAACTTCAGCATATTGGTATCATCACCTTCCAGAGCAAATATTACGGCGGGTAAAATGAATGAAGTTTTCAGACAAACAACCATTTCACCGGCAAATGCACTTGCAGATCCATGGGAAATAACTTATGGCCCGGATAATTATTTATGGATTACAGAAGCAAAAGGTTATAAGCTTAACAGAATGAACCCTGTTACAGGAGCTAACCAGGTAGTATTGGATATTTCTCAGGGAAGTACTTTTTTGCCACTGGCCGATCAACCTTTTAATGCACAGTTCAATATTGCAACAAATAACCCCCAGGGAGGTTTTGCCGGCATGGCATTACATCCAAATTTTACAGGTGCAACAGGCGGTGAAAATTACGTATATATTTCTTATGTACATACATGGGTTACTGGTATTGTTTATACAAATAGAGTTGTTCGCTTTTTCTACAACGCAGGCACTAACCGGTTAGAATCACCTGTATCTATTTGCGATACAATTCCGGGCAGTGGAGATCATAATTCTCAAAGAATGATTATTGCGCCTATGACACAGGGCGGATCGGATTACTATTTATTTTATGCAGCAGGTGATATGGGTGCCGGTCAACAGTTTCCAACAGCAGCCAACATAACCCGTACACAAAAAGCACAGATAATTAATGCTTACGAAGGGAAAATTTTACGTTTTGCCTTGTCTGATACCTGTTCCGGTTCCGGTAATCAAAAATGGATTCCTGCTTCAAACCCTTATAATAATGTTGCTCCAATTGTTGGCAAAAGTGCGGTATGGA
>JBEBHT010000361.1:0-4330 GCA_040081135.1 Lacibacter sp.
GTACCATACCAAGAGTTCGACCAGTTACCATATGTGGTATTTATAAAACAGGTATTGAAGAATACGATAAAACTTTTGCAATAGTTGATATCAACCTCATCCGTAAACTGAACGGATGGACAGCTACGCAAATAGGAGGGTATGAACTGACATTGTTTGATTACCGCAAAGATTACCGCACCAATAATGAACTGCTCGACCAGATTCCTGTGCAATGGTTCAGCACACCACTGCGTGAAATTTATCCTAATATTTTCGACTGGCTTGAACTGCAAAGCACCAACAAACAGGTGATCTTAATCATCATGTGTATTGTGGCTGTCATCAATTTAATTTCCTGTTTAATCATACTTGTACTGGAACGTTCAAAAATGATTGGACTGCTAAAAGCAACCGGTGCAGCTGATTCACAGATCCAGATCATTTTCTGGAACCAGGCATTGATCATTGCTCTTGCAGGAATGATACTTGGTACATTGCTTGGCCTGGGTATTTGCTGGCTGCAGCAAACCACACACTTTATTAAATTAGATGAAGCTGCTTATTATGTTTCTTCTGCACCCATCCGGGTTATCTGGTGGCAGGTGCTGCTGATCAATATCATTACGTTTGTAGTGAGCTTCCTGATTTTATTGATCCCTTCTTTGCTGGTGAAAAAGATAAGCCCGGTGAAGGCGTTGAGGTTTGAGTAGCAAACTCCGCTTGTTGAGCTCAACAACTGTAACATAAATGCAAAAAATGAATGAACTACTTCCCATTTAAACGCATCAAAATTCATACGAGTCTGACAGAAGATGAGGTTATGCATAGACTAAGAGAAAAAATAACTCTGGAACCCCAGTTTTTTAGCTTCAACTTTGATTATTCAATTGAAAACAAGCCTTATTCTGGTAAGATTTGGGATAACAAATTTCGAATCAGCCGTCGAATAGATGGCAGAAATTCATTCCTTCCGGTTATTGAAGGAGAAATTCTGAAAACTAATAACACAACAAAAGTTGTAGCAAGATTAAGAATGCATATTTATACTTACACAATGTGGTTTATCATGTTGTTATTCTTAATTAACGGGATGATTTCAACAAGCAGGATGATTTATTCAAAAGGTGATATGAATTATGGCTTTTTAATTCTTTTTTTTGTGACATTATTTATCTATTTCTTCGCTCTAATACCGTTTAATATTGAAGCATCAAGGTCTAAGAAGTTTTTTTTTGAATTGCTGGAAGCAGATGATATAAGTGTATGAAATATTATTTCAACTCACTTTTCTTCTCTCCGGTGCAGTTGTCCTGACCTGATACCTAACAGTTACCAGTAATAATAACATTTTGCCAAATCAAACAAACAAGAAGAAAAGTATTCTGATTTTGACGCCCATATTCGGTGCAATACTTTTTATTGTGCTTTATATTGGTGCTGCATTTTTATACCCGGGTGGTTCACAGGCCGACAAACATTCTGTTGGGTTCAGCCTGGTAAATAATTACTGGTGCAATCTGCTGGGTGAAAACGCCATTAACGGACAACCTAATTCTGCAAAGCCGGTTGCCATGACAGGGATGTTTGTTCTTTGTATTACTCTTTCGCTTTTCTGGATTCTGTTTGCAAGGCATACCAACATCAGCAAAAAACTCAAACTGATCATCCCGGTTGCGGGTTTACTTTCAATGTCTACTGCATTCCTTTTATTTACGGGACTTGATCATGATTCAATTACAAACCTTGCATCTGCATTTGGGCTTATTGGAACAATTGGAACCATTGCAGGACTTTACCAGGTAAAGTGGTTCAACCTTTTTGCATTTGGGCTTATGAATATTTTACTGGTTGTCCTGAATAATTATGTTTATTACTCAAAAGGAATGATTGTGTATTTGCCGGTAATTCAGAAAATCAGTTTTGCAGTTTTTTTAATTTGGATTTGCTGTATATGCATAAAGCTCTACAGAAGGGAGAAAAAACAATCGGGTGCAGACCTTTCTGCCTGATGCCAAACAGTTGTTCATTTCAGCAAAACAAATTGGAATTACTTAACAGCATAAACGATACATTAAGTAACGGCTATGCACAGGTCGGGAGACCAACGCAAGAAATTATCCATACATATTACGAAGCCATTGCAGGTTGCTTCACTGTATTATGCATCACAAGAACAGGTACTTCGCCATGGAAGATCAGTTCTTTGGTATGACTTCCTGCAAACAACTTTTCAATAATATTATGTTTTTGGGGAATAACGATCAGTAGTTCAATACTGTACTTTTCGGCGTATTCATTTAAACCATCCACTAAATTATCCCTGTCGATAAAATGATACTTGGGATGATAGTGCTCAAACATATTTTCAACCAGACCGCTTTCAAACAATACATCTTCTGTCCATTGGTATGCATAATCAACATTCAGCACATGCAGTTTGGCTCCGGTGTTATCAATGATCTTCTTCACCATTTTCTCCGGTATTGTTTCCACCACATCACGGAAATCAGTTGTTAAGCCAATATCAGTTATCCGTACAAAGGATACTTTATCTGGAATGATGAGCACAGGAGTAGTGATATGTCTGCTTACATCTAACGTATTACTTCCAACCAGTTTTTCGGCTATTTTCCCAACACCGGTAATTCCCATTATCACCATTGAAATCTGCATGGATTCTTCCAGTTGTTTAATGACTTCAATCAGTTTACCATCAAACATCATACATTCCACTTTCACCAGCGGTTCTTTCTCTGTTAGCTGAGCCGCCAATAAATGCAGTTCTTTTATATTGATATCACGCAGACCCTGAGGAGTTATTTCTGCCCCCTGGTAAATGGGGTACACAAGCGGACATTCAAATACATGAACCAATATGATTTTGCCACCTACCTGCCTGGCATAATTCATGGCATAGGCTGCTGCATTCATAGATGTAGATGAAAAGTCTACCGGAACCAGGATTGCTTCCATAACTAAATTTTGATTAAAACTAATTATAGAAATTTTACTCCGGTATGACAAAAATCACACGAATGGCAATCTTTTATCAGTGGAATGGGTTATACCCATTTACAGTACACCTTTGGTTGAAGGAAGATAATTGCTCAGCGGATCCCGTTTTACAGCCATACGAATAGCCTTTGCAAATGCTTTGAAGATGGCTTCAATTTTATGATGTTCATTATCACCGTGGCATTCGATATTGAGATTACACTTTGCTGCATCGCTGAACGATTTGAAAAAGTGAAAGAACATTTCTGTCGGCATTTCACCAATTTTTTCACGCTTGAAACTTGCATTCCAGACGATCCAGTTGCGGCCACCGAAATCAATCAGCACTTTTGCTTCTGCTTCATCCATGGGCAGGGCAAAGCCATAACGCTCCAGTCCACGCTTATCGGCAAGGGCTTTTGCAAATGCTTCGCCAAGCGCTATACCGGTATCTTCAATACTGTGGTGTTCATCAATGTGCAGATCACCGTTGGTAGTAATGTTGAGATCCATTTTACCGTGACGGGCAATCTGATCGAGCATATGATCAAAGAATCCAAGCCCTGTGCTGATGTTTGCTTTACCGCTTCCATCTAAGTTCAGTTCCACACGGATCTTTGTTTCATTGGTGTTACGTTCATGTACAACCGTACGCAAACCGAGCTTGAGAAATTCATAGATCTCTTTCCAGTGAATGGTTTCCAGCACAATGGTTGACTGACGGAGATCAGCTACCTGATCTTTTATTTCAGCAGCACCAAGACTTGCATCATTGTTGATCCAGATTCCTTTGCAGCCAAGATTTTTTGCCAGCTGGATATCTGTAATACGGTCGCCAATTACAAATGAATTGGCAATGTCGTATTCCGGGTTGTTGAGATATTTGGTAAACATACCAATGCCTGGCTTTCTTGTCGGGGCATTTTCATGTGGAAATGTTCTATCGATCAATACTTCTGAAAAGTGCACAGCCTCACTTTCAAAACTCTTCAGCACAAAATTGTGCAGCGGCCAGAAAGTATCTTCAGGAAAACCAGCTGTACCAAGTCCATCCTGGTTGGTAGGCATCACTAACTCGTAATCCATTTCAGCAGCAATCTTCCGCAGGTAAAAAAATACATCAGGATAAAAGCTGAGTTTATCAAATGAATCCAGCTGATAGGTGGGCGGCGCTTCGTTGATTAATGTACCGTCACGATCAATAAATAATACTCGTTTGCCCCCAACCCCCGCCTGTACGTCGGGCAGGCCTGAAGGGGAGTTGCTTTCTGTTGTGTTATCTGTCTGCATTTTATTAAACTGAATGTTGTTACTTAATTTTTTTTCTGATAGTAATAACCTCTGCTGCTGTTAC
>JBEBHT010000041.1:0-18041 GCA_040081135.1 Lacibacter sp.
GGACTGGTGTTTATCAGATTATAAAAAAGCCAATCATCCACCAGTACCGGTGATCAATCAAAAGGAAGAAATTACTGTAACATCAGGAGAAGGTTTTGGTATTAACGCATCGGCTTCTTTTGACCCTGACGGTGATAGTTTTAGCTTTTTATGGTTTCAATATCCTGAGGCGGGTACTTACAAAAAGGACTTGAATATTTCAACTGAGAATTATCCCGGTGTATGGGTAACAGCACCTGAGGTTGAAAAAAAAGAAACAGCACATATTATTTTGAAGATGACGGATAAAGGAACACCACAATTATCAAGATATAAAAGAATCGTTGTCAACATCATACCGAAATAAAACAGGACAGCAGCAATCACCTCTGTTTGCGTTTAATTCTTCCGGATTCGATAGCTATCGGATATATCCGGCATTTGAAAAGCAATTTTTCATGATTAGTTTTACAGGAGCTGCAGTAATACTGGTTCTCTGAGTTGAGCTCTTGCAGGCGGAGACGCCAGTAACAGCAAAGTTTTTGACAGATGTATGTTATAGCATAAATTTAAGTGTTCGCCGCATTATCTAAAAACAGGTAAACCTGATTGAGCATGAAACAAAATCTAACCATTACTGTCCTTGCTTTTTTTGCTGTTCTTTTTTCCAGCGCACAAACAGGAAAAGCTGCTAAGGAATATTTAAATGTTCCCGGGCCAATCAGTT
Source organism: Lacibacter sp. (assembly GCA_040081135.1). Lineage (GTDB taxonomy): Bacteria > Bacteroidota > Bacteroidia > Chitinophagales > Chitinophagaceae > Lacibacter. Next base: position 707 of record JBEBHT010000041.1, read on the forward strand.
TAAACAAAAATTCATTCAATCTAAGCTGGACTTCCCACCCGTCTGCAAACTATTATAAGCAGGAGTATATTACTCCCGGCGATAACATTGAGAAATATAAAAATATGATATCGGTTGAGCTGCTTATGAGTACGGCAACGGCAGCTGACCTTGCCAATGCAAAAATGAATGAACTGAAGCAGTTAAAAACAACAAATCCTTTAATTAACTACGAGATCTTTCAAAAGAATGGAGAAATAATACTTGATTTTTTAATTAGTCAGAATGCTGCGAACGGGGGAAAGGTTCTTATTATTGAACGAAATGTGTATCGCTATAAGAACTTTACAGGAAAAAATGGTCAAAAGGGTGTGATGCTTTTTGGAGCAAGTGTAAGCGCTTATGAGAAAGATGTTGATACATTTCTGTCGCTCCTGAAAAAGAATAAAGCAGTATTGTTAAATGCAGTTGCAGCTTTTACCCTGCCTCAAATCTCAGTTAAAGAATAAAACAAACTTACATTATGACAGAAGAACAAAGAGCATTGCCAAAATGGATACTGATTGTATCAGGGCTTTTTGCAATAATGGAGATTATGGTAAGTGTATCATTATGCTTTTCACTACAGTCTGTTTTGGAAACAGTTGACCTGAGTGCAAAAGGTGTTGACTACATTATTTATATGTGGGCAGGGCGGCAGTTTGCACTTGGGTTTATTTTTGCATTTGCCACATTTAAGAAATCAGCTCCTATGCTTATGATTGCCTATATTTTCTTTTTAGTCATGTTTATTGGCGACTTTTTTATTGGGGTTTCACAAAAAGAAAACTCACTGATCATTGCTGCTTTGGTAATGTGTGTTATTTCTTCAGCAATGATCGTTTCAATAAACAGCAGAAAAAAACAGGTGAGTTAGTTTCGAGACACTGACAATAGCAAAGATTTATTGAGTATTAAAAAATAACACAGCTTACATTTATTCATCAATAAACGTTTAAGATAATGACAAAAGAAGGCACAAAGGAAAATCCATGGAAACTCAAAACACCGCCACTTACTTCTGACTATGAAATGTATAAAGATGAAAAAGACGGCAAAGAAGTGATTGTGTGTGTTGTGGGAAAAACAACATTACTTTACGATTACCGCTGTTTGGCAGACCTTCATGCTATGCTTAAAAAGCATGGCGACTGGATGGAACTTGGAAGTGCAGATGAGCAAAAAACTGCAAAAGAAGGAACGGTTGAAGCATGGGGGCGTTCAGCGAAAAATCCTGTTGGCGGCTGGTATGGACTTAAAAAAGGACTTCGTGGACGCTTTGGAATGTATGTTCCGCCACTTATGGAGGAACTCGGACTGGCTGAAGTTACACATGATGCTAAAGGCAATAAAATCAAAGCAAAATAATTGTAAAAGAAGAAGCAGGGGGGCAGTAACAGTAAAAGGATTTATCCGGTATAAATACACACATGACAACAGGAACAAAAGTAACTGCTATATTCAATTGCTCTTTAGAACGAGCTTTTAAAACACCCATGCTTTGCGATATTTCAAAAGTGCATACAGGATATGGCATCATGCCGAAAGTTACACATTGCATAGATGACGAACAGTGGGGAAAGCCCGGTTACCGTAAAAAAGTATTTGTTGCTGCATCACTCACGCAAAAAGGTGGCTGGGCATCTGTTGACAAAGTGATTGAACGGATAGAAAATAAATACTGGAAAATTGAGGTGAGTGATTTTCAATCATGGATGTTAGGGTTTTCAAAATTTACAGGCGAATGGAAAACAACCGAACTTGAACCGAACAGAATATTAATAGACTATACCTATACTTTACATTCAGAAATTGCCCTGCTTTACCCCTTAAATTGGTTATTTGCGAAAACCTTCTGGAGAGTTTACATGAAAAGAGTAATGAATAATATTCGGAAAATGGCCTATGATGGTGAACCCTATTTGTATCAATAAGCTTTCTTTGCAACCGGAAAGGCACTGCTGAGAGGAAAGCGTAGATATATCCTTTGTGCCGTAAATGCAAAATGATTAGCTTTTCTTTGCAGCAACTTATAAAGCTTCTCAGCCTATGCGTGAACTTTCAATCATAGCTTATTTTTTCATTTTCTTACAGGGATCATTGATCCCCGTACCTTTTGCAATTTTATTAGTTGCAGGGTTTCGGAGCATTGACTCTTTAACTGGTGTTTTTATCGTAATGGCAGATATTGCCCTTCTTACATTGCTGTTTTTAGCAGTATTCAAAAGATCAAAAACAAGGGTTATTATTGAAGCTGCAGCTTTTGTGATTTTATTGCTGCCGCTGCTGCGAATCCTTTTTTCGTTTCCATTAAACATGTTTAATAATGTTTGGTTTTTATTTCCGTTTGGATGTTTTGTGATACTCTATCCATGGTCTGTAGTAAGGTCGTATAAAAAATACAAAAACAGTATTGCAGAGGAAGAACTTTCGGACGGAAGCGATATTGATCAATAGACCTTCCTTACAGCAATGTTTTCTGTAAGGGGATTGAGTAAATAGGAACAAATAACAGATGCCATCAACTGCTATCTTTAACAGTGAAAATGTGTTCAATGAAATTCAAACAGTATTTCTTTCTTTTCTTCTTTTTTCAACTAATACAGCAGGGACTGTTTGGGCAGGATTCAGCTGTTTCGGTTACCTGTGAAAGAGTGAATGAGTCCGATACTTTATGGCTCACAGCCAAATTAAAGCAGGGTTCAAAGCCGGGGTCTTTAATGATTGTGGCAACAGGTGAGAATATGAATCTTGCAGATACAATGTATTATCCGCTTGTAGATTACACGAATAATTTTGAACTGGTTGTACCTGAAAGTTTTGAAAATAATTTCATCACCATAAAAGGATATTATTACCCTGAAATTTTCCAGATCAGCGGTACATTAAACAGCAGGAAGGTTTCGGAAAACATGCTTGTGTATTTATTTGCCAGGAACAATACCATTTACAATAAGATTTTAAATATTGATGCAGAGAAAAGCTTTGCATTACCCAAGCTTGTGTTTGAAAATAAAGCAAGCCTGTTTTTTAATTTTGTGAATACGAAACGGAAAGTAAAACCTGACATCAGCATTTCACAGTTTCCCGAAGCAAAAGACTTTACTGATTCTGTTTTCTATGCCCGGTTTGATTTCTCTTCCCGGTTGCTTACAGGTATGCAATATGATTCTTTAAAAAGGGAAGGTAAACTGCCGCCCGGTGCAGTTGCTGTTGAGGGTAAAGGAAAAGAACTGCAGCAGATCATTGTAACCGGCACAAGAAAAACCAAAGTGGAAAAATACAAAGAGCAGTACACAACTTCTCCCTTCCAGGATATTATGGAAAGGGAATTTGATTGCCTCAGCAATGATGATATCCTTTCTTATCCGAATTGCTTAACATACCTGATCAGCAAGGTGGGCCTCCAAAGAGGAATAGACAGTCAGGGGCAAACTACAGTAATCTGGCGCAGTGAAAAGATCAGGGCATTTTATATTGATGAAATGGAGGTGGATATTCAGCAGATTGAAATGCTGGATGTAAGCAGCATTGCACTCGTTAAACTTCTTCCTGCAACATTTGTATGGGCTGGCCGTAGCGGCAATACCAGCGGCGGAGTGATTGCCATATATACGAGGAAGGGAGAATTTGTAAGACAGGGAACAAATTACAACCACTGGATTTTTTCTGTAAGAGGATACACACCGGCAGATTATATTCTTTTTTCGAATAGCAAATAACATGGGTGTTTGTTTGATTAGTCCTGGCAATACCGGGCATTTGAAAAACAAATATTTATAGATCTCAGAATTTTAACGTTCAATCGTATTCATAAACTATCTTATCATGGCAGTAACTCTCAAGGGTATTATTTTGTTTGTTCAGGACGTAGATAGGTTGAAGCATTTTTATATTGATCATTTTAATCTGGCAGTGGCAGAAGAAATTCTATCTGAATGGGTGCTGTTAAAAGCAGGACATTGTGAACTTGGACTTCATAAAATTGGCGCAGATTATCTCAAGACTGATGAATCAGCTGCAAGAGCTGATAATAATACTAAAATTATCTTTGATATTGACGAAGACATTTTTGTAGTACACGGGGTGCTTGCAGAAAAGAGTATAACAATTTCAGAAATAAAAACCTGGGAGGGTTATCCTTATTTGGTTTGTGATGGTGAGGATTACGAAGGCAATGTGTTTCAGCTCAGAATGAAAAAGCAGGCTATTCTCTGAAGTTTCCAATGTTAATCTGCAGGCAGCAAAATCGTAAAGAATCTTCAAGAAAATAATAGCTGTTTTCCGCACCTGTTGAATACTCTTTTAGTGATATTTATTATCTTGAGAATATGCCAAAACTTGTTTGCCCTGATTTTAAACTTGACCGGGGACTTACAGAAACACAGCTTACGTTTTTTGAACAAAACGGGTTCATCATTTTCCGCAGTTTTGTAAACAGGGAGAAAGTTGATCTGTTTATCTGTGAAATGAAACGGATTCAGAAACAGTGGTTAGCGGAAGGACGTCAAAAAGTAAATGGTATCCCGATTAAATTCGGAGAAGATGAAAACGGCGAAAGAATGATTCACCGCTTTTGTTTTTTGTCCAACTTCAGCCAGCCTTTACATGATTTACTGCTTGATCCCTGTTTCAACAGTTTAACAGGTTTATTAAAAGATGAAGAAGGACGCATTGCAGAAAATGAAAAAGACGGTATGGTTGGTAACCATTATGTACGTGCAGTCAAAAGCGAGTTTACAAAAATGGGATGGCATACCGATTCACTGAAAGATATTTTTTACGGTCAGCGGATTAAGCCTATGCTGAATGTGGGTATTCACCTTGATGATTGCCCTTTTGAAAATGGGGGGCTGCGGTTTCTGCCGGGTTCACACAAACAAGGCCTGTTCAATCTTTTATTTTCTAAGAAATATTTTATTGACAATAATCCTGATAGTCGGGAAGTTGGTATGGATATTCATGCAGGTGATGTGACGGTCCATGATGGCAGGATCTGGCACCGGGTACAGCAGTCACCGTACACAGGAGAAAAGAGCCGGAGAAGAGTGTTGTACATTCCAATCATTACAGGAAAACAAATCCAAAAAAGTGAACAAAGTAAAACACCTCTTTATCTCCGGCTGTTTACAACAAAAGCATTGAGACGGTCATTTTAGATTGGAATGGACTGACCGCTACTTTTCTATTACTTTTTAATTCTGTAAAAGAAACCAAACTGTCCGGTGCTGTTTCTCACTTTTGAATAATAGGATTCATCTGCATTCACTTTTGTAAGGCCATGTAGATATCTTGCAAATACACCAAACCCGGTTCCTTTAAACACATAGCCACCGCCTCCCGTCATAGAGAACTCGGTTTTATTATAAATGTCTTTACTCTTATCCTCATACGGAGTGCCATTATCATTATCCTGGTAGTTTGCTGTTATCATAAAACCTACATCGGGTCCAAGCTCAAGATAGAATTGTTTGGTAAGCCAGTATTGCATCACTAACGGAATATCGATATATGTAAACATAAATTTTCCCCAGAAAGGAAAGGATTGGTTTCCGCTGCCATAGGTTCCTTCAGCCTTTCCACCTTTTACATTAAAATCAATGCCGGGCATGAAAGTTAAGTTGGAAGTAACCGGTACAGTAACATTTACTCCTGCATTAAAACCCGGGATAAATTTTACATTTTTTACCGTTTTCACACGGTAAGGCGAATTAAAATCGACAAAATCAATATCCCAGCTGTCGGTGGTTGCATCCTGCAAATGTGTTTGACAGTGAAGATTTAATCCGGCTTTTACAGAAACAGAAGGTTGTGACCGGGAAATAAATGACAGACTCAATACGAACAGACAAATCATTGCTTTTTTCATAAAGAAAATTTAATGTGAATAAAAAGGTACAATGAGTGAAACTGTTTCAGCAGGTAAGAATTGTACTGGCAGATGAACAGGGCAGGTATTAAAAGGCAATCTTAAAGGGGCCGTAATTTGTTAAAGTAAAGTATGGATTATTTTTAATCATCAAAAGAAAAGAGAGGATTAGTTTCTGAACGGGCAAATGATCTGTTAATAGCTGAATACCTGTGCCGGAAGAAGAGTTATCTTCATTCTCTGATGGTATTAGTTTTTCAGATATTATTTATTCTTGGGTTAATTATTTTAATCATTCTGCTTGTTTTCAGAATCAGTAAACCAAAGCCCCATAGTCAGCTGCCTGAGAATTACAGGGAGTTATTGAATGATTACGTAAAATTTTACAGGCAACTTGATGAAACAGGAAAAGAAGAATTTGAAAAACGGGCAGATAATTTTTTATCGGCAATAAAAATAACAGGTGTAAATGCAGTTGTGGAAGACCTTGACAGGCTCTTAATAGCGGCAGGTGCTGTTATACCTGTGTATGCTGTTCCCGACTGGCAATATATTAACCTGCATGAAGTATTATTATATCCCGGTGCATTTAATGCAGAATTCGATCAGCATGGGTCAGACCGGAATATTGCAGGCATGGTTGGCACAGGAGCCATGCAGCATGTAATGATTATTACCAAATGGCAATTAAGACAGGGATTCATTAATCACAATGATGCACATAATACCGCCATACATGAGTTTGTACACCTTGTAGATAAAATGGATGGAACAATGGACGGTGTTCCTGAAATTATTTTAGAAAGAAAGTATACGGAGCAGTGGAGGAAAATGATGGAGGCAACCATTCTGCAAATGAAAACTTACGGATCAGACATTGACATATATGGTGCAACTAACACGGCAGAGTTCTTTGCTGTTATTTCAGAATACTTTTTTGAGCAGCCGGATTTATTGCATTCCAATCATCCTGATTTATTTCAAATGCTTGAACTGATCTATCGTACAGGAAAGAATGGCTGATGCTGGAATAGGATATTATTGCATAAATTTAGTGGAACAATCAACCAATCATTATGAAGCAAAAAGCTTTATCTCTCAGACCATTCATTGGAGCGAAGGACTTTGCTGTATCACGGAGTTTTTACAATGACCTAGGCTTCGAGGAAATTGTTTTAGGCAACAGTTTTTCCGTTTTTAAAACAGAGGGTCTTGCATTTTATTTACAGGATGCTTACGTTAAAGACTGGATTGATAATACAATGCTGTTTATTGAAGTGGAAGATGTTGATGCGTATTGGAATGAACTGCTGTCATTAAACCTTTCTGCAAAATATGAGCATGTAAAGCTTGTTCCGGTTCGTACACTTGATTGGGGTAAGGAATGTTTTTTGCATGATCCTTCTGGCATTCTCTGGCATATTGGAGAATTTGCTAAGTAAAGAAATCATCATTTTTATCAACTCAATAAATATCATGAAATGAAAACAATGACCTGTAAACAATTAGGAGGAGCATGTAACCAAACCTTTCATGCAAATAGTTTTGAAGAAATGGCCGAACTGAGTAAAAAGCATGGAATGGAGATGTTTCAAAAAGGAGATAAGGATCACCTCGAAGCAATGAATGAAATGAAAGTACTGATGCAAACACCGGATGCAATGAAGACATGGTTTGAAACAAAAAGAAAAGAATTTGATGCCTTGCCGGAGAATGTGTAAACATTCTTTTATAAATTCCTGATCCTGCACAGGAATTAATGCTGCACTTCTTTGTGGTCTTCCGTACCAGACAGGTTATGTAATTTCTTCTTAGAAAAAAATCAATTTATTTCCTTCTGATCATAAAAAATGCAGATTATCTCCCAGTTAATCTTTTTTATGCAGCTGAACTGCCGTATTTTTAAGCGGGCTTGCCGTTTTTGCAAATAGATTAAATATTTTGAATGTATAATGCCGGATGAAAAAGAAAAAGGACGGTTAGCCCGTTCAAACAACAATAAAAACTGGAAAAAGTGGGGGCCTTATTTGTCCGACCGTCAATGGGGTACCGTTCGGGAAGATTATAGTGCAGAAGGAAATACCTGGAGCTTTATTAACCATGATCTTGCACGCAGCTATGCATACCGATGGGGCGAAGAGGGTATTGCCGGGTTTTGTGATGCTGACCAGATCCTATGCATGGCTCCGGCTTTCTGGAACGGGAAAGATTCTATTTTAAAAGAACGGCTTTTCGGTCTCACTAATAATGAAGGAAATCATGGAGAGGATGTGAAAGAACTGTATTTCCATCTCGATTCTTCACCCACACATTCTTACTGTAAATTTTTATACAAGTATCCGCAGGAAGCTTTTCCTTATTCGGAACTGGTGAAGCAAAACAAGAAAGATCGTTTAAGTCCGGAGTACGAATTGTCCGATACCGGTATCTTCAACGACAACCGTTATTTTGATTGTTATATTGAATATGCAAAGGATGAAATCAACGATATCCTGATGAAGATTACTGTGTACAACCGTGGGCCGCAATCATCCGCTATTCATGTACTGCCACATCTCTGGTTTCGTAATTTCTGGAAACATAATCCACGGTTTACCAAGCCTGAAATTGTTTCGGTTAACAATGAATGCCTGCAAACAAGTTCGACACGCCATGGCAGTTTCTTTTTCTATCATGAAGGTGGAGAACAATTGTTCTGCGATAATGAAACCAACAATCAACGGATGTACCACCGGCCGAATGATTCAGCTTTTGTAAAGGATGGTATCAATAATTATGTTGTCAATAAAGAGCAAACGGTTAACCTGAAAAAACAGGGAACCAAGTCAGCTGTTTGGTTAAAGCAAACAATTGATGCCGGATCATCTGCAACATTCAGAGTGAGGTTGAGTAAAAATCAACTGCAGGATCCATGGACCGGATTTGATGATATCTTCCACAAGCGTCAATTAGAATGCAACAAGTATTATGAAACACTTGCTCCAAAAAAACTATCAGCTCCACATCAAAAACTTCTCCGCAGTTCATTGAGTGGTTTGTTATGGACAAAACAGTTCTATTATCTCGATGTATTTAAATGGTTGTTTGGTGAACCCGGTGAAACAGCTCCTCACCGTAACTATCAACGGAATTATGACTGGCAGCATCTTACCTGCCGCAACATTATTTCCATGCCTGATAAATGGGAATATCCTTGGTTTGCAGCATGGGATCTTGCTTTTCATGCAGCCAGTTTTGTACATGTTGATCCTGATTTTGCCAAGCAGCAGTTATTAGTTGTGTTGAGAGAATACTATATGCATCCCAATGGACAGATACCTGCTTATGAATGGAATTTCAGTGATGTAAATCCACCAGTGCATGCATGGGGAGTTTGGTATGTGTTTGAAGCTGATAAGAAAAAGACTGGTGTTGCTGACTGGGATTTTTTAGAAAGAGCCTTTCAGAAATTGCTGATGAACTTTACCTGGTGGGTGAATCAAAAAGATTCAAACGGTACAGATATTTTTGAAGGAGGTTTTCTTGGCCTGGATAATATTGGTGTGTTCGACAGGAACCATATGCCACCGGGCATTAAAAAGTTACAGCAGGCTGATGCTACGAGCTGGATGGCGATGTATGCGATTAATATGTTACGTATGTCGCTGGAATTAGCAGAGCATAATATAGCTTATGAAGAGTCAGCTGCTAAATTCTTTCGGCATTTTTTGAATATCGGATGGGCCATGCATCATATTGGTAAGAAAGATATTTCGTTATGGGATGATAAGGATTCATTTTATTATGATGCCATTCAGTTTGAAAATGGAAGCAGTGAACGTTTGAGGATCCGATCCATTGTTGGTATTATTCCTTTGCTGGCTGTAGAAATTATGCATAAAGATATTTTTGAAAAGCTGCGACAGTTCAATACAAGGTTACAGGTGATCAGGTTAACAAGGCCGGACTTAACAAGAATCATTTCAGACATTGAGCAAAAGAATAAGGATGGTAATTATTTATTTGCCATCATGATTGGTGACAGGTTGGAACATCTGTTAAAGCGATTATTAGATGAAGCTGAGTTCTTATCAGACTATGGAATTCGTTCCTTATCAAAAATTCACCAGGAGAAACCTTATGTATTCGGCTACCAGGGTCATAATTATTCTATTCAGTATGAACCAGGTGAAAGTTCGAGCTCTATGTTTGGCGGCAACTCCAACTGGCGTGGGCCAATTTGGTTTCCGTTAAATTATCTCATCATTCATTCACTCAGAAAATATTACCAGTATTATGGCGATTCATATACCTATGAATTCCCTGCGGGATCAGGTATTAAGATGAACCTGAAACAAATTGCCAATGAGCTGACCAAGCGTTTATTAAAAATATTTGAACGGAATGATACAGGTGCTTTTCAGTATCACGACAGCAAACAGCCGGAGTGGGCAGACAAACATTTTAAAGAACATCATCTCTTTTATGAATTTTTTCATGGCGATACAGGGCAGGGGTTAGGTGCTTCTCACCAAACAGGATGGACGGCTTTAATTGCCAATTTATTGCTGGAGATGGATGAGGAGTAAGCTAATTGATCTGGTTGTTGCTGAACAGCTGTTACTAAAGAAAAACGAAAGAACTATCCATCCAAATTGAAATACATTTACTCTCATGAAGAAAAAATGGATCGTTAAAAGAATACTTAAAACAATTTGGATTACCGGTGGATTGTTTTTTATTGCATGGCAGTTTTATTCTTTTCAGGCAAAGGGTGTTGACGATGAGTTATTGAAATCAAACAATACAACTAAGGTTGAGCAAAGCAGCGACTTTTATTTATTTACTCCGGTACAGGCATTTAAGGATGTGTTTATTTTTTATCCCGGTGCATTGGTTGATCCAAAAGCCTATGTTCCCCTTTGCAGAAAAATAGCAGACAATGGTATACAGGTGTACCTTGTAAAAATGCCCTGGAGACTTGCATCAAAAGGTTATAACAAACCAAAAGAATTAAAGCTGTTTGCTGATACAACGAAAACCTATATTTTGACGGGACATTCACAGGGAGCAAAAATGGCTGCACAGTTTGTATATGAAAACCCGGGTTTAATCAGTAAGCTAATATTGATAGGAACTACACACCCGAGGGACATATCACTTGCTGACAACAAAATACCTGTGCTGAAAATCTATGGTTCAAATGATGGAGTTGCAGATGAAGAATCAATCATGAATAATAAACCGAAGCTGCCTGCAACAACGAAGTTTGCAAGAATACAAGGAGCCAATCATGCACAGTTTGGTTATTACGGTTACCAGTTAGGCGATAATAAAGCAACCATCAGCAGAGAAGAACAACAGAAAGAAACAGTAAGAGTAATTACAGAGTTCATCAAACAGTAAACTGTTTACAAATAGCATCAAATGGACAACCCCAATCCCAACAACGATTTAGTCATTTCTTATCTGCAAACAAGAAAAGCCATCGGCTGGCTTGGAATGTTGTTGCCTTTTTTATTATTGATCGGGAATCTTATTATCAACAAACTTAATATCCTGAATAATTCATTCTTTGTTTTAACGAAAGGTCTGCCGGCTTATGTTAATCAGGGCTCTTATAAATTTTCAGTAAGTCATTATTATTACAGTACGGTTGGTGAACTTTTTACCAGTGTATTGTGTGCTGTTGCCTTATTTATGTTCAGCTATAAGGGCCATCCATTGTGTGCAGGTGAAAAAGGTTTGTCTGATAAAGCAACCACCACACTTGCTGGTTTCTTTGCATTAGGGATTGTTATTTTTCCCACAGGCTCAAATATCGGCTTCAAGGATAACCTGAGAACGTTCGTCAGCACAATGAATGTTGGGTATATTCATTTTGGCATGGCAACTTTATTTTTTCTTTCATTAGCCATTATGTCCATGGTTAATTTCAGAAGAACAGAAGACAGGATTTCTTTTGGTAAAAAAGAAAATCATAGGCTGTTTCTTATTTGCGGTATAATTATGATTCTGTGTCTTGTACTCATTACAGTGTACAGTATATTGCTTCAGGGAATGTTCAAGTGGTTGGATGCTATTCATCCTGTGTTTATTTTTGAAGCCATTGCTCTGATTGCTTTCGGCATTTCATGGTTGGTAAAAGGGCAGACTGATTTTAAATATATTCCACGGAAACTGAATCTGGTGAAATAGGATTAACGATAATCATAAATGAAAGAACGCTCCCTGTTTCATGAAACAGGGAGCGTTCTTTATTCGTATCATAAATTATGCTTTTGGAAAATCAGCTCCTTCAGTAACAGAAGCCCATTCTTCAAAATCATGTTTCAGTTCATCGAGTTTTATACGGGCACCTTTGAGTGCTGCTGCTCCGAGTAATAAACGAAGGGGAGGGTTTCCGGTTTCTGTTACAAGGATCATTGCAAGCGCTGCTTTTACCGGATCGCCTGCCTGGTTACCACTGTAGCCACGAATATCGCCAGCATTTTTCCCGGCAGTGGTTGCGTAATCATCAATTTTAATACTGGTATCTTTTGCTGAACGTCCTGCCCAATCGGTACGGAAGCCACTTGGCGCAATGATCGTTACTTTAATACCTAATGGTGCAACTTCTTTTGATAAGGCTTCACTTAATCCATCAACGGCATATTTAGTGGCATTGTAAAATCCTATACCGGGAAAAGAACGCAGCCCGCCAATAGAAGTAATATTCAGGATATGACCTGATTTACGTTTGCGCATATGCGGCAGTACCTCCTGTGTCATCTTTGCCAGGCCAAAGAAATTAATTTCAAACATGCGGCGTATTTCAGCTTCCTCGCTTTCTTCAATAGCGGCGAAGTAACCAATGCCTGCATTATTAACAAGTACATCAATCTGTCCGAAGTGATCAATGGTTGCCTGTACGGCTGATTTGATCTGCTCCGGAACAGTAACATCCAGTTTTACTGCAATTGCAGTTGATGGATAGCCTTTAATGATATCCTGTACATCATTTGTATTTCTTGCAGCAACTGCTGCCCTGTAACCTTTTGCCAGTACTTCTTTTGCCAGTGCTCTTCCAAAACCTGTAGAACATCCTGTAATTAACCAAACTTTGTTCATTCGTTTTTTATTTAAATTTTATGTGTCCAAATTGATGCAGCTGTTTATTGATAACAGCTGAAATGCAAAATTAGTTGAATGAGAATAGAAATCTCATTTGCTTTATATACGGCTGTTTCAGGAGCTAAAAGGGTACAGGTAGTAAAACGATCCTGTTTGATCAGCATGTTTGAACTGAAAAATGTTACGGGATATATAACAGGAATAACGTGGTCAGTTTCTTATTATTCAACAATTAACCGGTCATACCGATGTATGCGTTCATATGCATCAGTTTAAAATCTCTTACTCTCAGCCCTGTTACTTTTTTAAACTGTGCAGATAAATGACTGATGCTGCTGTAATTCATCCGGTATGCAATTTCGTTAAGTGTTATTCCTTCTGTAATAAGCATCACCTTTACTTTTTTTATTTTTTCAATGATAATAAACTGCTCTATACTGATGCCGATTGTTTTCTTAAACGTATTCGCCAGGTACGTATAACTGTAGTTTAAACGGTTACTTAAATAGCAGGAAAACTTGATCAGTAAAGGCTCTTCAGGAAAATGAATCATTTCAAAAATGACTGCTTTTATTTTCTGCACAAGATTTCCCGCATGATCATTTACGAGTTCAAGGCCTGTTGCTTTCAGTGCTGTATCCAGACAGTTCAATGTTTCCTGTGAAAGTTTTTCTTTCATCATGATTTCTCCAATCTTAATTGACTCTGCCTGCAATCCTAAATCAGCTATAATTTTTGAAACAACAATTTTACAACGCTGACAAATCATATTTTTTACATGAAGGATCATAAAAAAACATTTTTCTTACAGAAATAAGAATCATGCCATTTTTGTTTTTTGATGGATTTAGTTTTTCTATATCACTGAAAAACAAGGCGAAATAAATCGCACCGGTGCAGCTTCTGACAATTTTATTACAAAGAGGGATGTGGAATGCAGGCAGTTGTGTTTATAAGTATTAATCAACGGCAATGCGTTCAGTTTTCTATATTTCCTCACCATCAACAGCAATGATTTTATTTGTTGCGGGATAGCTTTTTCATGCTAGTTCTTTACAAACCGCAGGGTGGATGTCTTCCCTTTTAGTCCAACTACCCGAAGAATATAATTACCTGCAGCAAGTTGATGGGTATATAAAGTAGTGCTTGAATTGTTAACAGTAACTTGTTTGCTGCTGTAAACAGTTCCATTTATTCCCATTAATATTAACTGTGCTGTTCCCTTATAATTATCATTAAACTGTATAGTTACAGACTGTGCTGCAGAGTTGTCAGTAAATCGGGTTACGAAATTCCCTCTTTCTATATTTACATTCGATACAGCAGTTGCTGTTAAAACATTTACGGCAATATCATCCAAAAAAAGCCCGCCCTTTCCTGCTATACCACCGGCATTAAAGTTAATGGTAATTGTTTGGCTTGCAGGAGCTACATAGTCAATTACCTGCTCAGCAAAAGTTGTATTGTTGATGCCTGATTTAGTCCATGGAGTTGCCAGTGTTGTTCCTACATACTGTCCCGGTAATATTTGCAGATTGATCTGGCATGAATCAGCTGCTGTTTTAGCTCTATACCAAAAACTGATACGATAAGTTTTTCCTGCTTCTACAGCAAACGTATTCGAGATCAGGTTACAGAAACCTCCCTGAGTTGCAGATGTTTCTATAATAGCGGATCTGATACCTGATTTCACAAAATTGAGATCATCATTACGGTCGAAGGTCATGCTGGAAAATGAAATTTGTGCCCAGTAACCTGCAGGACTATTCAGGTAATTGAGATATTCAAATCCATGAGTGACCAGTGTTTGAGATTTTGAATGTTCGCTCTGAAGGGTAATTAAAATAAAAAGGAGTAGAATTGTTTTCATGGAATGTGTTTAAAAGGCTACGAAAAAATAATTGCGGACAAATCTATGAAAAACAAAGAAGGGAAAAAAACTGTCTTTCTATCTTTCGGGGCTGATTTGCTGAAATTCCATCAATCTGATCAGTTGTAATTCGTAGTGTGAATGCTCTGAAAAACAAGCTTTAGATACACATGCCTTCCCACCAATTAGTTTGGAAAGGGCAAGCGATTGCCAGATTTTTTTTAATAATTTAACACAACTTCAAAGGAGCCTGATTGCCACAGAACGTAAAATACCTGATGAACTCCAGTGACGGCTATAAATCAATAGCCAACCTGCAACCGAACCGCCAGATTTATACTCCTTTCATTAATTCATGAATGGAAATTGTTTCCAGGTAAGGCTGTAAAAGCTGAGTGCCGTCAAACACTCTGAACTCCTGTACTGCCTTGCTTTCATAATTGCAATACGTTTCTACATAATAGTTTTCAAGCTGAAACAGGAAAATGATGCAATGCTGTAAACGTCTTTTCGCAACGAGGATGCCCATGTGGAGAACTACTGATGTTTTTTCCTTTTCATCCAATACAATAAAATCAGAAAGCTTCATAGTACTAATTTTAAAAGTGTTAACGAATAAATACTTACTAAAAATAGAGGCCTGAACCAATAACTGATGATCTTATACAGATCCGGACGATAACATTAAAATTTAACTGGCAAGACAGAGACTTATCTGCAACCGGCAACGGAGAGAGGCAATATCAGAAAGACTGTTGCGTGCCGGTATACATCATTGAGACATTGTAAATATATTAAATTTTCAATGTGACGAAAATATTTTTTTACACTGAATTTTGCTGCTTATAAAGAATTTCTGAGTGTAAGTGAAAATGGCACTTCAACAAGGCTCCGTTCATTACTCAATACCATTTGTGCAGCCAGTACACCCATCTTTTTAAAATCGGTAGAGATGGTGGTGATGCCATCAATCAAGAAACGTTTCCAGGGAGTTTCGTTATAAGAAATGATGCCGATATGTTTTCCAACTTTTAATTTGGTGGCCTGAATTTTATCGAGCAATACCAGCAGATCGTCCTCCATCATATTCACAAATACATCGCCTTCCACAATTTCTTCTTCTTTCACATTATGCACAATTTTATGCTGGAAGGCATATTCTGTACAGAAATGTTCAAATCCTTTTAAAATTTCATTCGGGAAATAAGTATAAGAAGGGAACACCAGTTTCAACGTCTGGTAGTTGCTGAGTTTGGGAAGGGCTTCTTTCAGGGCTTCAAAGATATCCTTTTCAAAATTTTCATATACAGCGCCATGATTGGTATTGATTCCAGGAATGAGTTTGTCTAATAAGATCAATTCTCCTTCTTTGATTTCATTAATGACTTCATATGCTTTTTCACCTCCTTCGAGGAAATGGGGGATAATAACGTTATGCGTATAACCTTCTCTTCTGTTTTGTACCAGTTTCCTGAACAGGCCGAAATCATTGTTGTAAATATAGAAGTCAATAGCGGCCTGGTCGCCCAGAGTTTCAACAAAGGAATCGTACATGATCTTTTTATGCAGGCTCAGCTTATTGAACAGCAGAAACACCCTGATAGATTGCTTCACATCTGTTTTGGAAATGAAGTATCCTTTTCCGGGAACAGAGCCAACTACACCCAGTTGTTTCAGCTGACGGTAGGCTTTTTCTGCTGTATCCCTTGAAATGTCGAGCTCGTAACTCAGATCATTAATTGAAGGAAGCTGGTAATCCTTGCCAATATTGCCTTGCTCAATCCCTTTTAAAATGGAGTTGATCAACTGCACATATTTTGGAGTGATGGACTGTTCATCAATCAGGATATGCCTGTATATATTGTCAGTAGACATGAAGCCGGAATGTTTTGTCAGTAATTACAGAATCTGGTTATTTGCCGGGGGTCATTTAAGGGGCAAAAGGTAAGTATAAAATTGAAAAGGTTCAATGCCTCCTGTAAATCAAAAAGAAACATGATGGTACATGACAGTAATAGGCAGGGGACAAGGTAATTTTATCCCATTCATCTTTGCTATATAAAAAATTAACGAATGCAGGTTCTATTAGGCGTTATCTTTCATTTCATAGGCGGTTTTGCATCTGGAAGTTTCTATATCCCATACAAGAAAGTCAAGGGCTGGCATTGGGAAAGTTACTGGATTGTTGGTGGTTTGTTTTCCTGGTTGATTGTGCCCCCCGTTGCAGCATATCTTACAATTCCAGGTTTTGCTGATATTATCAGAGGTTCTGCCAGTTCGGCTCTTGGACTCACTTACATGTTTGGTGTTCTTTGGGGAATTGGCGGATTAACCTACGGCTTGGGTGTTCGCTATCTTGGTGTATCGCTCGGCAGCAGTATCATCTTAGGATTATGTATGGTATTTGGTGCGCTGATTCCTGCTATTTATTATGATTTTAATCCCGTTGAAGGAAAAGATACGTTCAGCGTAATGATTGGCTCCAC
>JBEBHT010000362.1:0-4321 GCA_040081135.1 Lacibacter sp.
GCCAAAACGTAATGATCCTTGAAAACCGTTGCTTTTTATTCTGGTAAATGGTTTGATAAATGCTTACCGCCAAACTGTTGATCCACCTGGTTACCCGGCTGTGCGGATAAAATGTTTTGGCATACGATAAATCGTCAAGAAGGGTAATAAACCGGTCGGCCATCTGGTCGGGGTCTTCGGTTTGCAGATACTGGTACTCGTTCCACTTCTGCGCATTTTTTTTGATGAAGAGTGCTTCTCTCATAGTGTGTCAGAAAATTGAAAATAACAAGTAATTTCTAAATACCGTCATCTGCACAAGAAAATATTCCTTTATTTTACAAACGCAAATAACCGTATGTCAGACGTACAGATCAGCACACCATTTAATATTTCACTCGACTTTGAAATTGCACCGTTTTATAAGCGTTTGCTGGCTTATTTCCTTGATCTCACCATTCTTGTTCTGTATGCTGTCTTTATGAGATATTTTCTCTATGATGGGTTACGGCTTGAAGGTGAGTTTGCAATGGGTGTTGATATATTGACTGTTTCACTCCCGCTCCTGCTCTATCATTTAATTTGTGAAATTGCTTTTCACGGCCAGAGTATTGGTAAAAAGGCTTTGGGCATAAGAGTAATGAGTGTGGAAGGTGGTGACCCGGGCATCAGCCAGTATTTGCTGCGCTGGTTTTTCAGGGTTTGGGAATGGCCGCTGGTCTTTTCTTTTGTTTATCCCGGCTTTTACATCATGCTTCAGCTGGTTGTTGTAGGCTTCTTTGGAATTATTGTAGTGATCATCATTGCCGTTACTGCAAAGAATCAACGTTTGGGTGATTTAGCAGCCAATACAGCGATTGTAAATACAAGAATTAATAGTTCAATTCACGATACCGTGTTTATGGAAATCACCCAAAAAGATTATGAAGTAAAGTTTCCGCAGGTATTAAAACTAAGCGACAGGGATATCAATACCATCAAAGCTGTACTTGAACAAACCTTTAAAAGCAATAAGTATGAAACAGCTCACCGTATTGCTGCACGCATTAAAAGTGTATTGCAGATAGAAACAGATATGGAAGTGGATATTTTTCTGGAGCGTTTGATTGCTGATTATAATTACCTCGCAACAAAAGAATAAAAAAAGCCGTCCCGCAAATGCAGGACGGCTTTAAACTTATACGTTAAAAATTATTTCTGAAGTTCCTGCATTCTTCTCATCATTTCATCGGGGTTACCCATTGCATCAAAGCCAAGCATGGCAATAACTGCAACAATAAGGATGAGATACAGTAAAGAAAGAATCATACCGATAATGGCACAGATGCGCCCGGCATTCAGGTTTTTAAAACTTGCTGCCGTATATACTTCAGGAGCCGCTGTAAAAAGAGTTTTGTCCTTGGATGCAAGAACAAGGGCAATGATTCCCAGTATTAAACCAATAACACCATAACAGAAACAGGTTACGATTGATAAAATACCCAGCACCAGCACTGCTGTAGCATTCGGTAAAGAACGTTGTTGTTCTAAAGGATTATTTAATTGATCCATTTTATTAATTGATTTATTGTTGAATTAATTAAAACCACCTGATGCACCAATTGCTCCTAGTGCTACAACGAAAATGATCAAATAAATCAGAACAGCTACGCCTTGCAGCACAATTCCAATGATTGCACAGATACGTCCGGTTTTGATATTACTTAAAGATGCCGGTGTATACATGCCGGGATTGGCATTGTACAAAGCCATTTCTTTTTTAGCCATCACCAATGCAATGATGCCGGTGATAAAGCATACAACAATTGATAAAATACCCAACACAAGTACTGCAGTAGCATTGGGTAATGGTCGTTGTTCTGAAGGATTGTTTAGCTGATCCATAATAGTTGATTTTGGTTATAAAAGTTTGTGTTGCCTAATTTTTCATACTGTTTATGAATGAGAAAATCCAAATCATGTATACAACATAAAAAATTACAAATAATGCTGAAACAATGATTCCGATAATTGAGCAAATGCGCCCTGTTTTAGTGTTATTAAATGAAGCTTCACTATAAATCCCGGGGTTATTTCTGTAAAGAGCAAGGTCTTTATTCGCCATTACAATCCCAATTATTCCAAGTACAAGTCCAACACCACAGATTACAATCGACAGTATCCCTAACACAAGTGAAACGGTAGCATTTGGCAGTGTTTGTAATACTGACTGGTTAGGTGTTAAATAATCTTTTTGCTGATCCAGTTCCATTAAGAGAGGTTTTGGTGAGTTACAACTTTGTAAATATAATGTACGAGGATAATTATTGCACAAAAAATATACAGGGATGTGAGCAGAAAAGCTCCGTTTTTAAATTTGAAAATGAGATGAAGGGATAAGAAGCCAACCATGACCAGGATTGGAACGGCTGCCGGGTATAATTGGAAGCTTGCAGCAAAATCGCCTTTGAACAAAGCAATATAGCTCCGCTGCAAACCACAACCCGGGCAATCCATATGAAACAACAGCTTACTGGGACAGGTAAGCATGTGCTTCTCCAGCCATTGAATCATACCTGAGTAAAAATTCAGAAATACAAAGTTAAATGGAATGCTCAAGGTTGAGAATTTAGTAACTGATTTATCAGAAGATGTACGTCATTTCGACGAAGGAGAAATCTCACAAACTTAATACTGTTTCAATTTCAGGAGATGTCTCTTTCGTCGACATGACGGATACCAACATTAATATGCCAATGCAAACAATACTCTTTCTTTAGATGGCTTCCCGGTAAGAATGCACTTTCCTTCCTCCTGTTCATTATTCAACGGTATGCAGCGGATGGTTGCCTTTGATTTGGTTTTGATCTCATCTTCTGTTTCTGCTGTACCATCCCAGTGTGCTGATACAAAACCACCTTTCTTTTCCAGTGTTTCAACAAACTCATCCCATGTATCAACTTTGGTAATATGACTGTCACGGTAAGCCTTTGCTTTATTAAACATATTCTGCTGAATATCTTCCAGCAACTGCTGAATATGTTTAGCTAATCCATCCATGCTCACCGTTGCTTTTGTTTTTTCATCTCTTCTTGCAACTTCAGCTGTGTTGTTTTCAATATCCCTTCCACCAATGGCAAGACGAACAGGAACACCTTTCAGTTCATGCTCGGCAAATTTCCAGCCCGGTCTTGCATTGTCGGTATCATCATATTTCACACGAATGCCCATTGCTTTCAATTCTGCTGTAAGCACATTTACTTTATCGCTGATTGCTTTTAACTGATCATCGCCTTTGTAAATAGGAACGATCACCACCTGCAAAGGAGCAATCTTTGGAGGAAGAATTAATCCCTGGTCATCACTATGCGCCATCACCAATCCGCCAATCAATCTGGTACTTACTCCCCAACTGGTTGCCCATACATATTCCAGTTTGTTTTCTTTATCGCTGAACTTCACATCAAATGCTTTGGCAAAATTCTGTCCCAGGAAATGCGATGTACCTGCCTGCAAAGCTTTACCATCCTGCATCAATGCTTCAATGCAATACGTATCTTCTGCACCGGCAAAACGTTCATTGGGTGATTTTACTCCTTTAATTACAGGAACAGCCATCCATTCTTCTGCAAACGTTGCATATACATCCAGCATCTTTCTCGTTTCTTCAATTGCTTCCTGTGCTGTTGCATGTGCAGTATGACCTTCCTGCCATAAGAATTCAGTTGTTCGTAAAAATAAACGTGTACGCATTTCCCAACGCACCACATTCGCCCACTGATTCACCAGCAGCGGTAAATCCCTGTAAGATTTAATCCAGTCTTTGTAAGTATGCCAGATGATGGTTTCAGAAGTTGGGCGAACGATCAGTTCTTCTTCCAGCTTAGCGTCAGGATCAACAATTACACCTCCGCCATTGGGATCGTTCTTTAAGCGGTAATGCGTTACCACCGCACATTCTTTGGCAAATCCTTCCACATGTGCAGCTTCCTTGCTTAAAAAACTCTTGGGTATAAATAATGGGAAATAAGCATTTACATGCCCGGTTTCCTTAAACATTTTGTCTAGCTGATCCCGCATGTTTTCCCATAAAGCAAAACCATAAGGCTTAATAACCATACAGCCACGAACGGCAGAATAGTCAGCCAGTCCGCCTTTTAAAATAAGATCGTTATACCATTGCGAATAATCCTTTTCCCTTGTAGTAATTGCCTCTGCCATTGTTGCTTTTCCTTTTTGTAAAATGTTTAGAGTTTATTTAACAGCCCCGGAACAATTAAATCCGCCATATGGCTTGTTCTTTGTGCTATGAAATGTTAGTTTCTTTGAAGTTGCAAAAGTAGTAACTTCACATTACAAACCT
>JBEBHT010000363.1:0-4306 GCA_040081135.1 Lacibacter sp.
GCATCATAAAATTTCATGTGCTGAAAAGCATGCAAAGAATTATGATGTATAAAATCCTTTAACGCTTGCTGTGCAGGCAGGTAGTGTTTTAACTCATGTATAACATGCGCTTCGCTGAAAGTGGCTGTATTCATAATAATAAAAATGGGCGCAGTTTTTATCTGGCCCATTGTAATGCTAATGTTTCAATTCTTCTACACTGAATTCGGGGTTCATCTCGTCTTTTACATATTCCACATCGGTATAAAATTCTACCCTGCCTGTGTCAATATTATACATGGCACCCACTACACCAATTTCTCCTTTCTCCACCATTTGCTCAATAATGAAACTTCTTTCAATAATGCTTTTTACAGAACGGCGTACGTTGATTGATGAAACGTTTTCGACAAAGGTTGGGTTCTTTGAATTACGGTCTTTAATATTTATGGTATCTCTTTCTGCATATACCGAAGGTTGCAGCTTAGAAAGCAATTCGGTAAGGTTACCCATCTCTACATGATCGCATGCGCCTTTTACTGCACCGCATTTGGTATGGCCCAGCACAATAATCAGTTTTGAACCGGCTACTTTACAGGCAAACTCCATACTTCCTAAAATATCAGTGTTTACAATATTACCTGCAATACGAACGGAGAAAATATCGCCCAGTCCCTGGTCAAAAATCAATTCTGCTGATGTGCGGCTGTCGATACAGCTGAGTATGATGGCAAAAGGCCATTGTCCATCACGTGTATCATTTGCCTGTGCCAGCAAGTCCCTTTGTGCTTTCAGATTTTTTACAAAACGGTCGTTTCCTTCTTTTAAAATTTCAAGTGCCATTCTTGGCGTCAGGTTTGCCTGTGTTTCTTTTGTATGCGCTCTCATGATTAATTAGTTTTTTATCATTACCCTTCCGGGATGTTATGTTGTTATAAATTTCAAAATTCTTAATCCTGCTCGGAATGCACGTGCATGGCATCTTCCATTTTATAAGCAGGTTTAAAGTTCTTAAGTGTTACTGTAATGTTTTTATCTTTCGAACCAAAGTTTACAAAGTCTCGCAGTAATTCCAGCACATCATAATCTATATATACTGTGTTGGCTGCATCAATTACAAGTTTGCTGTTTTCGGGAAGATGGGCCAGTGTTTGTTTAATGGCCGCCTTGTTTAAGAAAGAAACCTCCTGTGCAAGATCAATATGTATTGTTTCGCCTTCCTGGTGTTTTTCTTTTTTAAAGAAGTAGGCGAGTTTCATATTTCCCCTGAGAATAAAGAAAATACTTACCACCAAACCAATACCAACACCTTTTAATAAGTCAATACTTACTACTGCAATTACAGTTACGATAAATGGTATGAATTGAAATTTACCCGACTGCCACATATGCTTAAACACTTTAGGGCTTGCCAGTTTAAATCCAATCATGATTAAAATTGCAGCTAAACAGGCCATTGGAATCATATTCAGAATCCCCGGAATTGCAACAACCGCAATGAGCAAAAACACACCATGAGCTATTGCAGAAAGCTTTGACTTTGCTCCTGCATTAACATTGGCTGATGTTCTTACAATTACTGATGTCATTGGTAAGCCGCCAATAAAACCTGACAGAATATTTCCTATACCCTGTGCTCTTAATTCTGTGTTAGCACTGGAAAATCGTTTTAATGGATCCATCTTATCACCTGCCTCAAGGCATAGCAATGTTTCTATACTTGCAACAGTAGCAATGGTTGCAGCTGTAATCCAAACGGCAGGATTTGCAAATCCGCTGAAATCAGGAAGACTGAACTGTCCGAAAAATTCACCGAAGGAAGATGCTGTTGGCAGTTTCACCAGGTGCTCCCCTGCAATAACTAAATCAGGGTTCGTCAATTTGAAAATTTCATTAATCAGAATTCCTGCTGCTACAGCTACCAATGCACCCGGAACTGCTTTTATTTTTTTCAGGAAAGGAACTTTATTAAAAGCAATCAGAATGCCGATTGAAACAACTGTAACAATAATAATTCCGGTGTGGGCAAAATTGAATGCATGAATAATTTCACTGAAGAAGCCCTTGTCAGCTGCATCCATCAGTTCATAAGAATAAAAATCGCCTTCGTGTTCTTTATCATACCCGATGGCGTGTGGCAGTTCTTTTTTTATGATAATGATACCTATTGCTGTGAGCATCCCTTCAATCACTCCTGAAGGAAAATAGCTGGAAATACCTCCGGCTTTTGCAATACCTAATAAAAGCTGAAATACACCTGCCAACACAACTGCCAGCAAAAATGTTTCATATCCAAGATTTGTTACTGCTGCAAGAACAATTGCTATAAGCCCTGCTGCAGGGCCCGATACACTAACATGTGAGCTGCTGAGAATACCTACAAGTATACCTCCAATTACGCCGGTAATAATGCCGGCAAAGGGTGGAGCCCCACTGGCTACTGCAATTCCTAAACAAAGTGGCAGTGCTACTAAAAATACTACCATACCCGACAGTAAGTCTGTCTTGAAATTTTTCGTATTCAAATTCATCTTAAACGCTTGATTGTTGTAACATGGTTGATTCAACAGAATGACCTGTTGAAAATTCGACTGAATAAAATTTGCTGTGAGCTGTTATTTTCCCTTTGTATACAGTATTTCCGAATAGCTATAACTTCTGCTTTATATCCATACATGTTCTGCAGATACTTTCACAGCCTGCAGACTGAAATGACTGATTACAGGAAAAATTCATGCGGCGTTGGGAGGAGGAACAAGTAATTCGCCGTGATAAGCAATATAGTCTTCTGCATCATCGCATTTTCGATACTGCGAACCAGACAGACAAAAATGATCTGTTACATGATGATCGTGCAGGTATTCCTCTGAGAAGGTACTGCTGCTGGGAGTTTTTTCTTCGGTAGAATTGCCAAATGGGTTTGCAGATCCTTCTTCATTTTCAGAAAGAGGGGATCCTGATTTTTCCATCTGCTGTTTTGCAATTTGCTGCTGCCCGGCATACACAAAAGGAGCACTTACAGTAAGCCAAAGCAGAGCCAGCATCATAAAAATGACGGGGAAGACTTTTTTGGCTTTGTACTTTTTTTGTTTCCTTTTCATGAAAATGTGCTGCAATATATGACTTTGAAGCTTGTAAACCAAGCAATTCACTGTCGGCTTAGAGTCACAAAATTACTGACCGAAAAGTATTTTGTTTATCTATATTTATTAAAGTTTTCTTAACAGTTGAGCGGAAAAAGGAATGCTCAAAACAATACAGGACAAGTATGAAACCTTACGAATTACTATTAAATGAAAATAAAAAATGGGCTGCCGATAGAATAATACAGGATCCCGGCTTTTTTGACCGCCTGGCACATTTACAAACTCCTGAGTTTTTATGGATCGGCTGCAGCGACAGCCGTGTGCCTGCCAATGAAATTACCGGCACAGATCCGGGAGAAATTTTTGTGCACCGCAATGTCGCCAACCTGGTTATTCATACCGATGTAAATCTGCTCAGCGTTCTGGAATATGCAGTTACACATTTAAAAGTGAGGCATGTAATTATTTGCGGACACTATGGATGTGGTGGCATTAAAGCCGCCATGGGAAATCATGATTACAAGCAGATCTTAAATATGTGGTTCAGGCATATCAAAGATGTGTACCGTCATAACCGGAAAGAACTTGATGCAATTACCGATGAAGAAAAAAAGACAGACCGGTTAACAGAGCTGAATGTAATTGAACAGGTACAACGTTTGGCTAAAACTTCTATCATACAAAAAGCGTGGAAAGAAGAACAGCGGCCTGATCTGCATGGATGGGTCTATGGGTTGAAAGATGGCATCATTAATCCTGTATTTGAAATGAAGGCGAACAGCGCAATTGATCCGCTGTATGAATATGATAACCTGTAAGGTTACTGTTCAATTTTAATGTTCCTCTTTTTGATGTAAGCATGCCACAGAATCATTGCAGCTATTGTTCTGTATGGCCTCCACGGTTCAGCAATTACAAGCATTTCTTCTTTCGTGATGTGTGCAGGTAATTGCTTTCTTTCTTTAAGACTGTTCACTAATGCAATATCTCCTAATGGAAACAAATCAGTACGCTGCAGCGCATGCATCAGGTATACATCTGCTGTCCAATGCCCAATACCTTTGATAGAAATCAGTTGTGCACGAACATCCTCATCTGTCATTGCAGAAAACTTTTTCCATTGCAGCTGTTTACTTACAAAAGCTATTGCCAGTTCTTTTGCATACACTTGCTTTTGCCTGGTGAAATAACATTCTCTCAGTTCTTCATTACTCATTGCCAGGATTTTTGCAGGTGTAACA
>JBEBHT010000364.1:0-4296 GCA_040081135.1 Lacibacter sp.
CCTTTCTGACTCACGCATCCTGGAAGAAATAGAAAAAGGAACCATTAAACTTGTTCCTTACGACCGTGAATGTTTAGGCAGTAACAGCTATGATGTGCACTTGGGCAGTACCTTGGCCATTTACAGGGATCATATGATTGATGCAAAGAAGCATAATGAAATTGAATACATGGAAATTCCGGATGAAGGGATTGTATTGTATCCGCATATTTTTTATCTCGGAGTAACACTGGAGTATACTGAAACACATGCACATGTCCCTTTCCTCGAAGGGAAGTCATCAACCGGACGTTTGGGCATTGATATCCATGCCACAGCCGGTAAAGGTGATGTTGGCTTTTGCGGTAACTGGACACTGGAGATTTCGGTAAAACAACCGGTGAAAGTGTACAAGGGCATGCCCATCGGTCAACTCATTTATTTCCCGGTTGATGGTGAAATTGAAGTGAAATACAATCAGAAGAAAAATGCCAAATATGCAGGTCAGCATAACAAACCTGTAGAAAGCATGATGTGGAAGAATAAGTTTTAATAGCCCTGTTCTTGGAAGGCCAAGATGTTTTTTGTATTTAGATTGGCTGCAATAATTTTAAAGTGAATAACTTTTTTATGTTTTTAAGATGTCTGCTAATCTCTTTCATATTAACTGTAGCTTTTAATGCAGCTGCACAGGACAACAATGTTTATGAATTCAAGAATTTTTATCAGGTAGACTCTTTTTCTGAAAATGGGTTAATTTGGATGCGATTGTATAAGTCAACTTTGGATTCTGCCATTTTTTACTCAAATAGATACAATGATCGAGGCAGATTGCAATCCAGTATGTTTGTAAAAAATGGAAGGGGGAACGGGCCTTACTACTTTTATGACACTACAGGCAAAATTGAATCAAGAGGATTTGTAAAAGATGGGAAACATGAAGGGGAATGGGTGAGTTATTTTTCAAATGGGAAAATTTCTTCTATAGAATATTATCAAAATAATTTGGAAAATGGCGAATGGATAGAATTTGATTCATTAGGAACCATTACAAGTAAAAGTTATTATAAAGCTGGTATAAAAGTCGGTAGCTGGCTAATTTATAATTCTCGTGGAATTATTATTGAAAGACAGTTTTACAGGAATGGGAAAAAAGAAGGCATTTGGCTTAAATATGATAATAACGGTAATTTAATTCGGAAAAATTACTATAAAAACGATGTTTTTCTTGAAGCAAAAAAGATTACTTCAAAGTAGATGTAATGTTCTGTTTTAACCATTCCGATATCGCATACAAAGCAAAACTGGCCAGCCAGTGTTCACCGCCATAGCCTCCGTTTACAATATTGGGTAAAGAAGTTGCCAAATGGTTTACTGATGAACGCAGTAATAATTTTCTTCTTTCATCACCTACTGGCAATGAACCGGCAATTCCTTTCATGCACCAGCTGCGGCTGAAGCTTAATCCATCGAGATGAACAATCTGGTAATCGCTTCTGTCGCTCACAACAGGAAGGATAGAAAGATGTTTTAAAGATGACAATGTGATATACTGATTAAACCAGGGCAGAAATTCTTTCTTCGGTAATACTCTTCTCATCAGGTCTGCAACTTCAAGTGAAGGAGAAAGAAAATCTGAGCCGTTTGGTTCCCATGAAGCAGGAACATTTTTATCTTTTTTAAACAGCATTAGCGAAGCGTTGATGATACTTTTTTCAAACGAAGTGTTCTTCACTGCTCTTGCATAATCTAAAGCAAACACAAGTCCGAATGCTGTGTTGGGATGAATACCTGTTCTGTTAGGATAGGTTTGTTTGGGAAGAAATTTCATCCACAGATCAATTACTTTATTTGTCAACGGTTGAAGCGATGCATGCCAGCGTTGTGCATCAGCATCATTCCAGTTCAATAATTCTTCATCTAATTTCAGTAACCATGCCCAGCCATAAGTCCTTTCCCATCCTGCTGTGAGTGGTATATCAAAATACTTTACTTCCTGCAGAATGTTTTGCTGAGTAATGGTTTGGTTGATGATGTTCCTGATCTGTGCTGATTCAGGAAGATTGGGGAATTCTTTCAGCAAACGGATCAGCATCCAATGTCCGTGAACACAGGAATGCCAGTCGAGGCAACCATAAAAAGAAGGATGAAGTTCATGTGGTTTCAATACATGATCACTGTCAGTAATGGATGTATGATTGGTTTTATTGGGAAACTCCTGAAGAATACATTTCAATGGCAGCGATGCAAGATGAGAAGCTCCTTTTTCAGTAAGAATTAAACCGGAGCTGTCTTTTTTCATAATAAACAACTCATTCACCTGTGCGTGGCTATGATTACGTGAAAGGATGAAGAAGAATAAAAATATTATACTGATCAGTTTCATGCGTTTATTTTTTTATGATGCCTGTTTAAACTTACTGTAGTAAAGGATTTTGAATTTACAGTTCCCCGAATTTCTTTCTGTATGCAACCATCCATCCGGTTACTTCTGCATAGCTTTCAATTCCTTTTCGCTGGCTGTTTCGTTTCAGGTAGAAATCGTAAAAAATATCTGTCCAATCACGCAGAAAACTGCGGTGTGCTTTTGCAAAATCTGCATAAGTTTTTAAATCTCTCTTTACACCTGCGTGCAATTGAGTGCCTATTTCTTTGGCAACGGTTGAATCAACTGCTCTTAAATTATTCCATGAATACAGAAACATATCAAGATAAGCAGAGTACTGCATCAGTGTATCTTTTGAATAAGTCGCAGCAAGAAAACCTACAAGGTTTGCTTCACTTTCGCTGGCATATCCAACCTGGTGCGCCATTTCATGCGTGGTAACATAAGGCTGTAGAAAATTGGGAATCTGCACATTCACCTGTCCTTCACCGGTAAAGGGATTGTAATAACCCTGGAACCCAACATAATTACCAATTCTGCCAAACATGGAAGGCTTCAATGAAGCATGGCGGTAACGAATAAAAGAAAACTTTTGTTCAAGTTGCTGATATCCTTCAACTGCTGATTGAAACATCCGTTCACGGGTCATTACCGTGTCTTTATGCTGCAGACAGGATTCTTTAGTTGTATTTACTTTCGCCAGCAATACCTGGTTGAGATCTATCAACTGCTGTTTTTCAAACTTGCCATTTTGCAGGCCAAGCTGGTATTCAATTCCCTTGCGGTAATAATTCAATCCCCAGAACAGATAGAAATAAACGTATACAAACATGAGTATGATCCCAGCTGTGAAAAGGGGAGTGAGCTTTTTCCTCCAGCTATCTGTTTTATGAAATAAACGGACAATGAATTTCCCAAGCTGCCATAAAACGCTGACAGTAACAATGGAGTAAATAATATCACCTAAACTGAAAGGAAACCAGCCAAACAAAACCCTGAGTACAGATGCAAGCGCCGGGAAAAAGCGGGATGCATAGTTTTTCTCAATCCAGTCATGGTTGCCCGAAATAAAGAAGATAAAAAGGGCAAGGATGGACAGAGCAGTTACAAATGAAATGCGCATCAGTCGGCCGTAGGTCATACTCAAAGTTAAAGGCAAATGGAGAATTTGAAAATTGAAACTGAGTTGGGTTTGCCGGGAACTATACCACAGCTGCTGATAGCCTCGACCGCAGTGAATACCCCGAAGGCTTTATGCATAGCTGAACTTCTGAAAAACGGTTAGCTTTGCACTGTGCCGGGCATTGGTACTCAGCGGAGTAGTAACAAAGGGCGGGAAACTGAAGATGAACGGGGTAAAAACCCTGCTGCTTCTAAATAAAACCCATTTTTCCTTTGGCTGGGAACTGATTTTCGGATACCTTTGCAAACTCTTTAAAATAGGGTGATATGAGTAGCCGCCGGGAATTTGAAATAGCATTTGTGGGATTAAAGCCCGGCAATCATGAATTTCTGTATGAAATTGATGACAGGTTCTTTGAAGAATTCGGAAAACAGGACTTTAAAAACTGTAAAGCAAACGTAAAGCTGGATCTGGAAAGGAATTCAGGTTTTATGATGCTGAACTTTGAGGTAGGTGGTACAGTGGGCGTTCAATGCGACCGCTGCGGTAACGACCTTCCATTAGAACTGTGGGACGAATTTGAAATGCTGGTGAAAATGACGGACGATCCGGAGAAAATGAATGAAGAAGAAGAGAGCCCGGATGTATTTTACATCTCCCGTACCGAAAGTCATTTGAACGTTAAGAACTGGATCTACGAGTTCATTAACCTCAGCATTCCTTTACAGAAAATGTGTAAAGAAGATGAAATGGGCGGATCACATTGTAACGAAGATGTGCTTGCACGCCTTGCTCAGTTAAACCCTGA
>JBEBHT010000042.1:0-17933 GCA_040081135.1 Lacibacter sp.
ACCAATAATTGGTGCTGCGGTCGGCATGGCTTCATTAACTGCCCTTTCAGTGTATCTGGAAAAAATTGCCATACTGGTTTTGGGTATTGCTGCATTCTTTTTTTGGTATGCCTGGTATAATAAAAGGAAGAAAGCAAAAGCATGTGCAACAAGTTGTGATACTGACTGCGATTGCAAGCCTGAGACTGTTGTACAGAAGTAAGTACTAACTTCAAGCCTAAATCTTCAGGCATGATAATAAAATCAATTCTTATCTTTCTTCTTGCCGGTTTTTGTGAAATAGGCGGCGGTTATTTAATATGGCTCTGGCTCAGGGAAGGGAAACATTTTTGGTATGGCATTGTTGGCGGTGTAGTTCTTGCATTGTATGGTGTGGTGGCTACATTACAACCCGCCAATTTTGCAAGAACCTATGCTACCTATGGAGGTATTTTTATCGTACTGTCTTTAATTTGGGCTCATAAGGTTGACAATTTTCATCCCGATAAGTACGACATCATAGGCGCATCAATTGCATTAATAGGAGTTTGTATAATCTTTTATGCACCGAGGCATTAAAACAAGTTCTACTTGTATTTAAGCATTTGCTTAAATAGTTATTTCACCCTATCTTCGCTTCATGGGTAATAATGAAACTTGCATCAGGCTGTTTGCAGACCATGAGCAAATAAAAAATTGTAAAGCCAAATTAAAGACAGCTCAAAATTCTTTTTCAAGCCTTTCCAATGTATTGGCTTTAGCGGGCAATGAAGTAAGGTTGAAAATTATCTATTTACTGGAAGAAGAAAAAGAATTATGTCCCTGCGACCTTTCTGATATTTTGGGCATGAGTATTCCAGCCGTATCACAACACTTAAGAAAGTTAAAGGATGGAAACATTGTTGAAACCAGGAAAGAAGGACAAACAATTTATTACTCACTTACACAGAAAAATCTAAAGATTTTAAAGCCTTTCTTCAAACATATTAATGCACAAACTCAAAAACTGGAAACAGTATGATAAGTATAAAATCATCAGGCACATTTACCGGTGCAGGTGTTCTTACTGCTATTGCAGCTTCACTTTGTTGTATAACACCTGTTATAGCCCTGCTTGCTGGTAGCAGCAGCATTGCAGCAAACTTTTCATGGATAGAACCAGCAAGGCCTTATTTGATAGGAATATCAATTGCTGTATTAGCATTTGCGTGGTATATGAAACTAAAACCAGTTAAAACAAAAGATATGGATTGTAATTGTGAAGCAACTAAGAAGAGTTCATTCATCCAGTCTATAACTTTTTTAGGGATTGTTACTTTTTTTGCTATTTTGATGATAGTTTTCCCATCGTATGCAAAAATATTTTATCCTAAACCAAAAGTACTGGCAGCAACAGCTGCAATAGTTAATAATAAACAACAGGTAAAATTCACTATACAAGGCATGACCTGTGCCGGTTGTGAAGATCATTTAAATAATGAATTATCTAAAGTAGCTGGAGTTTTATCTTATAAAACTTCTTATGTAAGCCGGAGCAGTATGGTCACTTTTGATAAATCAAAAGTTGAAGTAAAAACAATCGAAACAGCGATAAATAATACGGGCTATAAAGTACAAGAGTACAAACTAATAATTGAGAGGAAGTAATTATGGAAAAGACATTAAAACTGCAATCAACCATAACTTGCCCGCATTGCGGATTTCAGAAAGAAGAGACTATGCCTACTGATGCATGTCAATACTTTTATAAGTGTACAAATTGCAAAGCAATACTAAAGCCAAAGCAGGGAGATTGTTGTGTATTTTGCAGCTATGGCACAATAGCCTGCCCACCAATACAAATGAATAAACCTTGTTGCAATTAGTTGTAATGAGTTATTCTTATTTCTCCCATGTTACGGAAAAAGCTTTACTATGGATTACTGAATTAAATGTCTTTAGCCCTTTCAGGTAAAGGTTTTTTCGCAGTTCAGGGTTCAAATGAAGTATCATAGTCATTACTCAGGGTTCCCATAATCCTGTCTCAAATCGGAATGCACAATTCATAGTTTCCTTTAAAATATTGATAATGCAGATTGTGATGACTAAAAGTGTCATCCATTTTCTGAGCCAATGCTTATGAAAGCGTTAAGGAAAATAATTCAAAGCTTAGAAGACTAAATAATATATGGATAACAACTAAACAAAGCGGACTTAAAGTTTAAAAATCAGTTCAATAATTACTGATGATTTCAGAAATACTGAAGAAGTGAATGAATGTTTTGAGGCTGACTGTGCCCCGCAATATTTTTAAACCTGCCTGTTTGTGGGATTTAACTGTAGATATTGCTAATTGCAATTCTTTTGCTGTTTCGGCAACAGATTTTCCTTCAATATAAAGTTTGATAAAAACATTGCGGCATTGGGGCGGCAGGTTTTGAATTGCTGCATGTAATTCCTTGATTACTTCTGTATGAATGATGTTTTCAATGACCGCTTCCTGATTGTATTCAATGGTATGCAGCCATTCTTTTTCACGGTCGGTTTTGCGTTTGTGCTGTTTTAACCAGTTAATACAGGTATTGCGGATGCTGTTGTAGCAATAGGCACGAAAGGCTGTTGTGTTGCTCAGGTTGAGTTGCTTTTGCCAGATTTTGGAAAAGAATTCTGCAACGAGGTCTTCTGCCATATTGCTGTCTTTGATTAACTGAGTGGCAAAAAAACAGAGGCTGCCATAATATTTATGGAAGTAGTGTTCGATGGTTAATTCATCGTTCCCGGCAAGTGTACCGGAAAATAACTTGTTATTGTTTCTTAAGGCCATCCACTAAAAATGAGGTTATGGAAAGGTACTAATATTTAGGTATATATGGTATATAAATATTAGGTATAAGTAGATAGGTTGTTTCAGATAGCCATATCCTGTTAATTGCATCATGGCAAAAGCAGTGAAGAAAAAAGTCAGGAAGCGGGCTACCACCGGTCATTTTGATTATGAGGATTTTTATCAAAAGCTGAGTAGCAGGATCAAAACCTTGCGTAAGGCGAAGGGTTTCAGTTCGGCTGAGAATTTTGCTTATGATATTGAGATTTCAAGAATTGGAATGGGAAAATACGAGGCTGGTAATTTCACCGGGATACAAATGAGTACACTTCTTAAAATTATTGATGGATTAGAAGTAACGCCCAGTGAGTTCTTTTCCAAAGGTTTTGATTAGGCGGTTATCATTCATCATTCACTTAACCGAAGCTAATCATGAACACCACTCTTTATTCATTCCGGTTGTACCGAAACTGGGAGGCTGAAGAAGTAGCCACTGCTTTAACTATGCCGGCAGATGAATATGAAGCACTTGAAGCCGGTGCAGAAATCATAGATGCGGCACTGGCCCAACGGTTCGCAGATCTTTATAAAGTACCACCCGGCATATTTTTAAGCGATCAGCGTGTGCAGCAGGTTTCATTTATTTACTCCCATAATCATTTTGAAAACAGTAATGCTTATGTGAATCATCTTCACCAGGATTCATCTAAATTACTTGAACGGCTGGTTGCAGAAAAAGGAGAGCAACTTCAATTGCTGAAGGAAGAAGTTATGCGGTTGAGAAAAGAGAATAGCGAATTATTAAACAGATTGCTTGAAAAATGAAATAACAGCAATGCTTATTTACGCTCACTGATTATTTTAAGCATATCATCATTTTGCTTACGCAGGTAACTGATTTCTTCTTTCAGTGATGCAATTTCTGAAATGTTTGCGGCCTGTCTGTTATCGTTCTCGACATGATTTACATACGCATTGTTTGCAGTATCAAATTTTGGATGTTGAAAAGTAACAATTGGCTTAGATTCTGATAACAAATCAGTAATGCTGACATTATAAAATTCAGCCAGTTTTTGCGCTTGTTCCGTTGAAAGGCTACCGGGATTTTTTTCAAGGCGGCTATAAGTATTTTGGCTAATGCCTAATACATTTGCAATGGCTTCCTGAGTATGGTCATTTATTTCCCGTAAAATTTTCAATGTAGTTGTAGCCATAATTTTCAAATATGGATAAAGATAAAAAGATTTGATTAAAGTATCCGTTAATTGGTTTTTATAACCAAGGGGGAAATACCAATTTCGTAGTTCCGCTACAGATTGTATTATCCGTTAAGACAGGTTCCTGCTCAGGGGACATATCCATTTTTTTATCCATTAATTTTTTACAAGATGAAAATTTCCATCTTTCTTATAGCCATTTTATGGCCATTCATGAACGTATTTGCACAGGTCAGTGAAACGACTAACGAACTGCAGGTTGGCCAGCCTGTGCCTGAACTAGTATTTGAGAATTTGTATAATTCAACAAACAAACAACTGAAATTATCGGACCTGAAAGGAAAACTTGTGATCCTTGATTTCTGGGCCAGCTGGTGTGGTCCCTGTGTAAAATCGTTTCCCAAACTTGATTCTATACAGAATGCTTTTGGGGATCAATTACAAATCATTTTAGTTAATTCAAAACGAAGTAATGACAGCGATGAAAAAGTAAAGTCTGTTTATGAAGGCTGGCGAAGTAAAACAGGAAAAGCAATTACTCTGCCTTCTGTTTTACAGGATACTGCGGCAACATTGCTGTTTAAACACCAGTTGTTACCGCATTATGTGTGGATCAGTGCTGAAGGGAAATACCTGGCCGCTACCACTGCGGATGACGTAAATAAAGCGACTATAAAAGCAGTGCTGGAAGGAGTGGCGGTTGTG
Organism: Lacibacter sp.; assembly: GCA_040081135.1. Taxonomy (GTDB): domain Bacteria; phylum Bacteroidota; class Bacteroidia; order Chitinophagales; family Chitinophagaceae; genus Lacibacter. The sequence goes on from JBEBHT010000042.1 coordinate 4,705, forward strand.
TTCGGTAACAAAAAGGATCAGCAACCTGAACAATATTTGTTCAGCAGTCATGACTTACCTGCAAAGGGAGTACAGCAGTATTCTGTTTTTGTAAAGGGAAGATATCCGGGATTGCCAAGCGGCAACCGTTACAGAACCACTGATGGAATTATACATGGAAGATCGATGACGAATAGCAGTCTGTATGAGCTTTACCAGTCTGTCCTGTATCAACTTGAACCGGGCATAACTCCAAGACAGTTTTTGTTAGAAGTGAAAGACCCGGCAGTACTTAAAATACCGAATGATGAAAAGGTTATTGCTGGATGGTCGAAAGAACATCTTTACAGTATTGATGTTGTGGTGCCGGTTGCGAAGGCAAAAGAATTATATCCTATTATGCTCGATTACCTGAACCTGTACAGTGGATATAAGGGAGAAATTGTAACAAGAAAAATGTCCTGTCTTTTGCTTGCATGGAATGGTGATTCCCTTTTACTGAAATCAAAAGGGGCTAAACGGATGGACAGGTTAAGAGCGAAGGAGAGACCATTTTTAACCAATGCTTCTATTAAAAGTTTTGTTTATTTCCTGAATGAGTTTGATGTGCTTAGACTGCCGATATTTGATGAAACGGGTTTGGGGTTTACTGTAGATCTGCAATTTGAAAAAAGACCAGCCAGTTTAACTGAGTTGAATGAGGAGCTTAAAAAATACGGGTTGGAATTAAAAGAGGCTGTACGTGAAATGAAGGTATTTGTATTGAAGGAAGCTGAGAAGTAGAGAAAATCCTGAAAACGGAATTATTACTACCGAAAACGGAATTTTTTCAATTGCCCGGACTATAAGTTTGCGCCCCAACCAAAATCATCATAGCGTAAACTATCAGCTGTGGCCTACGAACTTGCTTTATTAGAGGAGTTAGTAATAGCTAACCTGCAAACGAAGCGGAGAATTCCCAACCTGCTCAGTGATGAGCAGTTGGCTATTTATTTCCAGATCATCGAGCGGGAGCAGAGTACTGTTGTGAACAGTTTCAGGAACAGGGTTTTTGAATTCAGGAACAAAAAGCAACGGCAGTTTTATATACAGCAGCACCAGCTTTCCATCATCCGGTTAAAGAATAAATTAATTGAACGGACTGATGAGATTGAAAAGCAGTTGAAGCTTCGTGATTCAAATGATGTGAAATTAGCGAACAGGCTAGTGGAAGTATTACAGCTAATCCTGGATTTTCTGAAAGAGGAATTCCCTTTTTATTTTGATGATCATGCTGCTGTGCCGGTTACTTACTTGAAGAGGGTAAGGGAACGCATGCGAAAGGGTTTGAAAAAAGTGCTTAATGTTTTGGCAAGGGTAGCAACAGCGGATGATTCAACAGAAATGTTTCAGCGTGCATTGCGGCCTGTGCTGTATGATGAACGAAACCTACAGGTTAGTTTTGGAATGATTGATTATGTAAAGGATTTGTTTGATCAGATTGAGAAGTTAAAACCAAGTGAGCAGGGCAATTATTTTCACTCACCTTTTATTGACCTGCTGGTTCGGATGAATTTTAACAGTGAGCTGTTTGTTTATTGGCTGATCGGTCATTTGAAAAATAATTCAGAACTGCTGCCGGGTGAAGATGAAAGGTTAGAATATTATTTATTGAAACATAAGGAGCTTAGTCAGCTGATTGATTGCAATGATTTGTTTTTTTTACCTGATAAACGTACTGTAAAAGAAGAGCTTCTTTTATGGTTGCAGGCTGAGATACTGTTCCTGGAGCGAAGGCAACAGTTGAAGGGAAGGACCGTCTTAACTCCTGCAACAAAAGCGGAGGAAGATGAGAAAGGAATTTACCTGACATGGACTGTTGAGGAGCTTGGTTTGTATATGCATTTGCTGAAAGAAAACGGTCAGCTTGTTAATAAGAATATGCGGGACCTGGCAAAGGGAATGAGCAGTCATTTTCATACTGTGCGGAAAGAACATATTTCCTGGCAGAATCTGTACAACTGTTTCAGTAAGGTGGAGATGAATACAATCAGGTCCTTGGACAGTAAGCTGATGGATGTGATCAATCTGTTGAGGAAGATGAGGGGAGGGTTGAGGTGATGGAAACAATGTTTAAGTGAAGAGAAATATGAAAGCCTCCGTATGGAGGCTTTCTATTAGTAATGATTTAGATAAGGTAATTATTATCAGGTACCTGTTTTTAAAGTTTTCTCTTCGGCATCTGATTTTATTTTTTCAGTAATGCGTGCACGTACATCTTTCATATTGTGACTGATTTTGATATCGGTGGTTTTTGCATAGATCTGAGTCGTCCGAATTGAATTATGTCCGAGCATTTCACTGACAGATTCGATAGGACAATCATTGTCGAGCAATACTGTGGTAGCGAATGTATGCCGGGCAGTATGTGTGGTGAGCTCTTTTTTAATGCCGGCAATGGCTGCAATCTCTTTTAAGTATGCATTGTAGCGTTGATTGCTGTTTACCGGCAACAGTTTATTATAGTTGATACAATAAGGATGCTGCTTATACTTCTCAATAATGGCAAGCGGTATTTCCAGCAAGGGTACATTGGATTTGTTGTGATCGCCTTTATGCCTGTCTTTAATGAGCCATTTGCTGTTGTCAATCCAATGCATCACATTCTCCGGCTCCAGTTTATAAACATCCATATAAGCATAGCCAGTAAAGCAGCTGAATACATATACATCTTTTGCTTCTTCGAGTCTGTCTACCGGCATTGCTGTATTATATAGGCTCAACAGTTCTGGCCATGTGAGCCGCTCTCTCTTTGGATTTTTATACACGCATTTAAACATGGCCATCGGATTTGTATTTACATACTCTTTCAGTAAAGCATAGTTCAACATCTGCTTGGTGTTTTTGCAATACTTCATGGCGGTGTTCATGCCGATCTTTTCAACTGTATTCAGAAAGTGTCTGAATTCTTCGCCAAAGGATTTAGGGATTTCGGAAATGGGCTTATCGGATAGTTTATACCGGTGCAGCAGAAACTTTTTTACTTTGCCTTTCGTGATCTCAAACCGCTGCCATGTTTTTGCACTGAGAGATTGCTCCCTTGCTTCTGTTCTTTCAAGTAATAACCTGTTGTGTTCTTCAAACACATCCATCAGGGTTTTACGTTGCGGCACATCACCTTTGAATTCTTTGATGATCATTTCAGGAGTTATCACATCGTGCAGATACTGCAGGCGATTGCAGATGGATGTTAGATCACTCTTGGTTTTAATAAGATCCTGGTTCCAGGTTCTGACTTGTTCTGAGTTGCCTTTGATGCTTTTTGTTTTTTCATCCCATTGTTCTTTGCTGATGAAAATGCCTTTGGAAAATTGTCCTCTTTTTCCATTGATTGTGATGCGGCAATAAATGGGAGCTGTGTTGTTGTCTGCCTTCTTACTGATGTTTAACCAGAACAGAATGGCCATGTGGTGACTGACTTTCATAACGTTCATTTTTGAGGAGACCGAATGGAGATCTCCTTTGTGGTGAAATGATTTGATTTGAACCGTTTTGAAAGTCCTGAAATATTGACTGGATAAGGCTTTCAGCGAATCGGTCTCCCTAAGATAAAATGAAACTGAGGAGACCGAAAAGGATACCTACTAACTGGGCGAATTTGATATAACTTGGTATGCAGAAAAATGGAAAAGGGCTGATTTCAGTGTGTTTTAAATGAAAACAGCCACCGATAAGGTGGCTGTAGTGATCCCGCTGGGACTCGAACCCAGGACCCCAACATTAAAAGTGTCGTGCTCTACCAACTGAGCTACGGAATCATCCAAAATAGTTCTGTTTTTTTGGGAGTGCAAAAATAGGGTAATTCGGTTTTGCTCCCAAGTTTTAAAAAAAATACTTTTTACAATCATGTGAGTAAACAATTGAATTGAGTATAGCTGCCGTATTTTTGTAAAAAACAGATCAGAATGGATTTCAAAAATAAGGTCGTGGTTATTACTGGTGGCAGTGAGGGTATTGGAAGAGCAATGGTGGAAATGATGCTGAATAAAGGGGCAAAAGTAGCCACCTGTGGCCGTAAACATGATAAATTGTATCATCTGCAAACGCAATTTCCCGGCCAGCCACTGCATGTAGTAGTTGCTGATGTAAGCAGTGAATCTGACTGCCAGAATTTTATCAACTCAACGATTAAAACATTTGGCGGTATTGATATTCTGATCAATAATGCGGGACTATCCATGCGTGCACTGATTAAGGATGCCGAAATCAGTGCTTTTAAAAGACTGATGGATGTGAATTTTTGGGGAACAGTATACTGTACAAAGTTTGCATTGCCATCCATCATTGAACATAAGGGAACGGTTGTCGGCATTTCATCCATTGTTGGTAACAGGGGTATCCCCGGGCGAAGTGCCTATTCTGCATCAAAGTTTGCCATGCAGGGTTGGCTGGAAGCATTAAGGGTTGAAATGTTTCAGCACGGCGTAAACGTATTATGGGTTTCACCCGGTTTTATTGCAACCAATATCAGAAGTGTTGCATTGAATGCAGAAGGAAAACCAATTGGTGAAACACCCATGGATGAATCCAAACTCATGAGCGCAGAAGAATGTGCCCGTCATATTATTCATGCAGTGGAGAATCGGAAACGCTCTGTTGTATTAACCATCACCGGAAAAGCAACGGTGTTTATGAGTAAGTTTTTTCCAAGATTAGCTGACCTCTACATTCATAAATTTTTCTTTAAAGACGGGAAGCTCATAAAATAAAAAATGAAGAATCATTCATAAAGGAAGTATTTACTTCAGATCGTTTTACATTTATAATTCTTTATTTTTAATTTCCCATTACTAACCATGCCGCTACTAACCCTCACATCAGATATTGGAGAACAGGACTACCTGGCCGGGGCAGTAAAAGGCGTTTTGTTAAGACAGGATTCTTCTTTTCAACTCATTGATATTTCACATCATCTTTCTCCTTTCAATGATCCGCAGGCAGCATACGTGGTAAGAAATGCTACCAGGCAATTTCCTGCCGGCACTTTTCATCTTGTATTGGTGAACATGTTTCAGTACAAGCCCGATCATTTACTGATGGTCCATCACAATGATCAGTATTTCTGCATTGCTGATAATGGACTTATCACCATGATACTGGAAGAACCGCCACAGGAAGTAGTGGCACTGCAGCTCGATAAATCTTCAGCCCGACATACACTGGCATGTACAGAAGTTTTTGCAAGAGCCATTCAGCAGGTAGCTGCGGGAAAGAAATTAAAAGAGATTGGTGATGATTCGATTTCTATCCAGGTAAGAAATCCGTTAAGGCCCATGACCACCAATCAATATATGGAAGGTCAGATCATCTCTATCGATCATTTCGAAAATGTAATTGTGAATATTACGCAGGATGAGTTTGAAGCGCAACGCAAAGGCCGCCGTTTTAAAATTGTATTTAAACGGGATGAAGTGATTGACCGTTTCAGCGAAACCTATGCCGATGTAAATGAAGGGGAGAAGCTGGCCCTTTTCAACTCAGCGGGGTATCTTGAAATTGCCATCAACAAAGGAAATGCGGCCGGTCTTTTTGGTTTACAGGGCTTCTCTGAAAAGAATATGAGCCAATATACACAGAGCCGATTGTTCTATCAAACTGTCCGTGTTTACTTTGAATAGTGATTTCCATCAAATTATCCTGTTAAAACACAGATCAAATTCCTGTTTATACCCTCATCTCCTTATTTTTGCCTGCCCGCATTAAACCGGGTTTTTAAACCAACGCTTTTTATGAATTTCCAAAAGCTCAACAACATTACAGGCTGGATCACAGGCCTCTTTGCATGTGCCATTTATATCCTCACCATGGAACCCTCCGGCAGTTTATGGGATTGTGGTGAATTTGTTTCCACTGCCTATAAGTTAGGTGTTCCTCATCCCCCGGGTGCCCCCTTATTTATTTTGATGGGAAGATTGTTTACACTCTTTACGCCTAATGATGCGGCGGTTGGTGTAAATCTGATGTCGGCTTTAGCAAGTGGTTTCACCATTATGTTCCTGTTCTGGACCATTACGCATTTTGGAAGAAGACTTGTGCAGAAGGAAAATGAAGAGCTTCAGGGAAACCAGTTATTCAGCATTATGGCTGCAGGTGTTATTGGTGCAACAGCATATACATTCAGTGATTCGTTCTGGTACAGTGCTGTTGAAGGTGAAGTATATGCATTGTCTTCTTTCTTTACCGCCATTGTATTCTGGGCTATCCTGAAATGGGAGCATGAAGATTCAAAAGCTGGTGAAGATGATATGAAGCGCACACATGCTGAGCGTTGGATTGTGTTAATTTTCTTCCTTATGGGATTAAGTGTTGGTGTTCACTTACTGAACCTCTTAACCATCCCTGCTATTGTAATGGTGTATTATTTCCGCAGGTACAAACCAACATGGACCGGTGGAATTATTGCCTTAATTGTTGGTGTAGGAATATTAGGTGTAATACAGGTGGCAGTTATTCAATGGAGTATTGCCTCTGCCGGCTGGTTCGACCGTTTATTTGTAAATAGTTTTGGTCTGCCGTTCTTCTCTGGTTTTATTTTCTTCTTTGCAGCAGTAGCAGCACTCATCTGGTTTGGTTTAAGATGGGCGCAGACAAATCACTGGCGCTTTCTGCGTTTAGGTTTGTGGAGTTTTGCTTTTATGCTCATTGGATACTCAACTTATGTAACTACCATGATTCGCTCCAATGCTGATCCTGCTGTTGATATGAATGATGTAAACAATCCTACTTCATTGGTAAGTTACCTTAGCCGTGAACAGTATGGAGATATTCCATTATTAAAAGGCCAGGTATTTACAGCAGAGCCACAATACGAGGATGTAGGCGAAGTGTATCAGCGTGTAGGTGATAAGTATGAAGTGGTAGGTACAAAACGAAAAGCTGTATATCCTCCTGAGCAAACTATGGTATTTCCACGTGTATGGGATGCAAGCAATGATCAGGGACATGCTGATTACTATGCACAGTTCCTCGGCATTGAAAAAATGCAGAACAAGCAAACAGGAGCTATTTCTTACGAACGTGATCCTGATATGGCCGATAACTTTAAGTTCTTCTTTAAATACCAGATAGGTATTATGTATGGACGTTATTTCATGTGGAATTTTGCCGGAAAGCAAAATGATTTGCAGGGTGTGGGTGAAAGAAGAAATGGTAACTGGATCAGCGGTATTTCATTTTTAGATAATGCCCGTTTGGGCAATCAAAAGTTGATGCCCGACAGTTTAAAAAATAACAACGCAAACAACACATTATTCTTCCTTCCTTTCTTACTCGGATTGTTTGGATTGATTCAACAACTCAGCAAACACAAGCGTGATGGACTGATTGTTGGTCTGTTGTTTTTATCAACCGGACTTGCAATTGTAATATACCTCAACCAGGCCGGTCCTCAACCACGTGAAAGGGATTATGCCTATGTAGGAAGTTTCTATACGTTTGCCATCTGGATTGGTCTTGGATATTTCCTTGTAAAAGAAATGTTTGAAAAAGTTATTAAAGGCGTTGCGGGTTCATATGCAGCAGCTGCTTTATGTTTTGTTGCAGTACCATTATTAATGGCCACCCAGGAATGGGATGACCATGACCGCAGTAAGAAAACACTGGCACCAGATCTGGCTGCTGATTATCTTGAAAGCTGTGCACCGAATGCCATCTTATTTACGGTTGGTGATAACGATACCTATCCATTATGGTATGCACAGGAAGTAAAAGGCATCCGCCCTGATATTCGTGTGATCAATACAAGTTTACTTGGTACTGACTGGTACATCAACCAGCTCCGTTATAAAGTAAATCAAAGTGATCCGATTGATGTGATCTGGAATGAAGAACAGATTGCAGGCGATAAGCGGAATATTGTTTATCATATTCCTGTTTCTCAAACCGACACTTCTTATGTTGATCTGTACACCATGATGAAAGATCAGGCGGGCAGTGATGCAGAGAATAAAATGTACCGTACACAAGGTGGTGAACTGCTGAATTTCTTCCCTGTTAACCGTGTTATTGTTCCCGTTGATGAAAATGTGGTGCGGCAGAACGGAACCGTTACAGCAAAAGACAGTGTGGTGAAAGAAGTGAGATTCCAGATTGCCAAAAATTATCTCTTTAAAAATGACGCTGCTATTATGAATGTAATTGCTGCTAATAAATGGAAACGTCCTATTTATTTCACCCAGCCTTTGCAGATGGGATTTGATGATTACCTGCGCCAGGATGGTTTAACCTATCGGCTTGTGCCAGTTGCTAATGCAAGAGGTACTGTAAATATGGACTGGATGTTTGATAAGGTGATGAACAAATTCAAATATGGCAGTGCTGATAAAGAAGGGGTTTATTTTGATGAAGAAAACCGCAGGCATTTATTGAACATCCGTAATGCTCACACCATTCTTGCAATGAATTTGATTGCAGCAAATCGTAAAGAAGATGCAAAGAAAGTATTGCAGCGTTGTGATCAGTTAATGAAATCGAAGAATATGCCTTACGGTATGGCTTCACGTTATGGTAATGATCATAATGAAAAGAGTTTCTATTTTGCCATGACTGCTTTCCAGGCAGGTGATATAGAAATGGGCAAACGAATTATGGAACAGGTGAAGAAAGATTGTGAACAGCAAATGGCATTTTACGAATCTGTTTCAGATGGCGATACAAGAACACCATCAGAGTATGAATACCAGATGGCTAAACAATTAGTACAGGGTATTGATAGTGCATTAAAAGAATATGTACAGGGAGTGAAACCGGGAGCAGATACAATTCCGGCGAACAAAGAAGTTCCGCAAACGATCAAGAACAAACCTGATACGCAGAAATAAAAAAGAGGCGTTTCGCTCTTAATAAATTGCCGGTAAGGAAGAAAGACGGGAGAAGTAGTTTAATTCTCAGTTCCCGTCTTCCCTTCTTCCCGGCTTTTTTGTATTACACATCTAAACTGCAAACTTGATTGAAAGTTCAAGTGAGATTGAAATAAAAGAGAAGCTTTGATGTAATTAATTTGCCGGTAAGACGGGGAGAAGAAGTTTAATACTCAATTCCCGTCTTCCCGGCTTTTTTTATTGCTTATTATTTGCCTTGTATTCCTCTTCAATTGTTTGAACAACCGACACCATGTATTTTACAAACTTGGTACTTTGTTTCTCAATCTGTTTGTTCATTTTTCTGTACATGCCAACGGATGAAATACCAACCCGTTGAAAATTTTCTACATTGCTGATGTCATTGCTTAACGTAGGCGTCATGGTTGTTCTTGCACTGGGTATGTACACCCAGCCAAACGGAACGACAAAGCCGGTAACTATGAGTGCAGTTGCTGTACCAATACCGGCTGCGGTAACAACCGTTCCTAATACATTCTGTTTTGTATGAACAAACTTCACCATCACCAGTTTTACCTGGCAACTGCTGGTTTGTACGCCGCTGTTCAGTGAAAGTTTGAATGGATGTGTTTCGTTGTTATACACTTCCACAAACTTTGTCATCTTTTTCAGAATTTCCTGTTTGTACTCAAAATCCTGTATGATCCGTAAGTCGAGTTCCAGGTTCAGCGTTTCAATCTTTGCCTCTTTTTTCAGAAGTAACTCAGGCCCTTTACAGGAGCTGAAAAGAGCAATACTGACAAGACTGAGAATGACAAAATGGGTGAATTTTCGCATGGATATGTATTTTTCTGACGGTAAAATAAGAAATCATCGGAAATACTGTCAAGAACTTTTTGGGTTCGGTATTTGTTGTTCATCAATTAACGGCATGCTAAACGCCGTTAGCAGAAATTAAAGTAAATTGATAGTTGATTATGATCGGCCATTTTTTTTCCAAATATGATCCCTCGCAAAACGGGCAAACCAAGTTTGAGCAATTGCTCGATCTGTTTACCCAGTTGCTTACTTATACCAGCGGTGATGTTACTGAAGCCATGGACTGGCTCAACCAGCTGGATCGTAAATTTCAACTCACCAATGATGAATATGGCATCGGTGATTTTATTGAAGAGCTGAAAGAAAAAGGTTATCTCGATGAAAACAAGGTAACGGGTGAATTTAAGATCACTTCTAAAACTGAGCAGACGATCCGCAAGCAATCATTAGAAGAAATTTTCGGAAAGCTAAAAAAAACAAAGCAGGGAAATCACCAAACCTTTAAGCCGGGCATGGGTGATGAGATCAATCCTGAAACAAGACCTTTTCAGTTTGGAGATACTCTGGAGCAGATTGATTTTACCAATTCCATCCGCAATGCACAGATCAATCATGGTATCGACAGTTTCCAGATGCGTGAAGATGATCTTGAGATAAGAGAAACAGATTTCAAAACGCAGACTTCAACAGTGTTGATGATTGACATTTCTCACTCCATGATTTTGTATGGTGAAGACAGGATTACACCAGCCAAGAAAGTAGCTATGGCATTGAGTGAATTGATCCAGACAAGATACCCGAAAGACACTCTGGATATTGTAGTCTTTGGTAATGATGCGTGGACTATTGAAGTGAAGGATCTTCCTTATTTACAGGTTGGCCCATATCATACAAATACAGTTGCAGGATTGGAACTGGCAATGGAAATTCTACGCCGTCAGAAAAATCCAAACAAACAGATCTTCATGATCACAGATGGTAAACCCACCTGTTTGAAGATTGGCAAGAAGTATTATAAAAATAGTTTCGGCTTGGATCGTAAAGTGGTGAACCGTTGTATTAATCTCGCTGCTCAATGTAAGAAGCTGAAAATACCGATCACTACATTTATGATTGCCACCAATCCATACCTTCAAAAATTTGTACAGGAGTTTACAGAAACCAATCATGGTAAAGCCTTCTTTGCTTCATTGGATAAACTGGGTGCATTTATATTTAAGGATTTTGAAAGTGGGAAGAGGAAGACGGTTTATTAAGGCCCCCTCCAACCTCCCCCGGAAGGGGAGGCAGCCAACGCACTGGCCTGTCTTTTCGAAGAAGTTGATATAAGTTAATATTGCTGATGTGATAGAAACTAAAGTTTGTATTTGTACAATAGTACCGCTCCCTCTCTTTTGGAGAGGTAACTGAGTAAAACGAAAGTTACGAACGAAGTTCAGGAGGGTGAGGCCAAAATAGAAACAGTAAAATGAAAACATAAAAGTATTATGAGTGAACAGCAAATAAAAAATCTCGGCGAATTAAAGAAGAGTGGTTATAAACCAAAAAGCATCAAAGAAGAAGTGAGGCAAAACTTAATTACAAAACTTCAGCAGAATGAAAATGTATTTGAGGGAATATTGGGTTATGAAGATTCAGTAATACCTGATGTAGAAAGGGCTTTGCTTTCAAGGCATAATATTTTATTCCTTGGCTTGCGTGGACAGGCGAAAACAAGAATGGCCCGTTTAATGACAGACCTGCTGGATGAATATGTTCCGGTGGTGGCAGGCAGTGAAGTAAATGATGATCCTTTTCATCCTATTTCACACTATGCAAAAGAGCTGATTGCAAAAGAAGGTGATGCAACAAAGATTGAATGGATTCACCGTTCACAACGTTATGGTGAAAAACTGGCAACACCTGATGTAAGTGTAGCTGATCTCATTGGTGATATTGATCCCATCAAAGCTGCCAATCTCAAGTTGAGTTTTGCTGATGAACGTGTGATACATTACGGCATCATACCCAGAAGCAACCGTGGCATTTTTGTCATCAATGAAATTCCTGATCTGCAGGCACGCATCCAGGTTTCGTTATTCAATATTTTAGAAGAAGGTGATGTGCAGATCCGTGGTTTTAAACTGCGTTTGCCATTGGATATTTTATTTGTCTTCACTGCAAACCCTGAAGATTATACCAACCGTGGATCAATTGTAACACCACTGAAAGATCGTATCGAAAGTCAAATACTGACTCACTATCCAAAAACAATCGAAGTTGGTTTAGCGATCACTGATCAGGAAGCAAGCATTCATCCTGAGCAGGAAAAGAAAGTTGAAGTAAGTGATTTGATGAAGCGGCTGATTGAACAGGTTGCATTTGAAGCAAGAAATAGTGAGTATGTTGATAAGAAAAGTGGTGTAAGTGCAAGGCTTACTATTTCAGCATTAGAGAATGCAGTGAGCACAGCAGAATTAAGAGCCATTCAAAATAAAGAAAAAACTACGCAGGTTTGGATGAGTGATCTCATCGGAATCATTCCATCCATTACAGGAAAGATTGAACTGGTCTATGAAGGAGAGCAGGAGGGTCCTTACCAGGTTGCCTTTCATTTGCTGGATAAAGCCATCCGCTCACAGTTTATACAATACTTCCCTAATCCTGAGCAGCCGAAAAAAAGAAAGCAGGAAGCGACGGATAATCCCTACAAATCAATTACCAATTGGTTTGATAAAGGAAATCAACTCAGCATATTAATGAATACAAAGGATGAAGACAAAATTCACCAGTTGTATAATGTTGATGGATTATATCCATTGGTGAAAAAATATTTTAAAGGAGCCAATGAACAGCAGGCTGCTTTACTGATGGAGTTTGTATTGCATGGTCTTGCATCTTATTCATTAATCAGTAAAAAAGTAGTGGAGGGAAGGGTAGAGTTCAACGATTTAATGGGAAGTATTATTGATATGAAAGCAAGCAGGGATGGTGATGAAGATGAGGACTTTGACGGAGAAGATTTTACATAATTGTACAAATGATCTTAAAACAGGAAAGCTGAGCATTGCTCACCTTTCCTGTTTATGAAATAAGGTTTAAAATTTATAACCCAATGCTAAGCCACCATATGCCGGATTAAAAAAGCCATCTCCGAAAACAGGATTAATTGCTACACGTAAAACCAGGCCGCCCTCTTTTTGCTGATAGCGGTAACCAAAATTAAGATGACCAAAACTTTTTGTAAAAGGAGAGAAGTTAATCACATCATTATTATCCCGTGTATAATCAACATAAGTGAAACCAGCGCCTAATTCAATATAATCTCTGTCGTTTTTCGATAATAAATAAGTAAGTCCAACGGGAACATATACAGCTCCGGTATTATCTATTTTATAGCCACCAATACCAATACGGCCACCAAATCCCTTATCGGATGCAGTAAACCTTGTGTCGTAATTAAAAGAAATTACTCCGGGGCCGCCTGCCTCAATATAAATGGACATGCCGGGTTTTTGGGGTACAGGTTTTTCCTGAGCTGATGCAACAAAAAAGAGAAACGTAAAGGCTAAGCTAAAGAGAAGTGTTTTTTTC
>JBEBHT010000365.1:0-4286 GCA_040081135.1 Lacibacter sp.
GCACAGGTACAGGTATTGCTCCCTTCCGCAGTAAAGCACACTATATACTGAAGAATAATATCCCTCATAAAAATATCTATCTCATCTTTGGTACAAGAAAAAAAGAAGATCTCCTGTATTATGAAGAACTGTCGAAACTGCACGACGAATACGAAAGCTTCCATTATCTCCCTACTTTGTCAAGAGAATTATGGAACGGAAGAACAGGGTATGTTCATACGGTGTATGAAGAGTTATTAAGTAAAAGACAGGAAGCCAGGTTTTTTCTTTGCGGGTGGAAGGCCATGCTCGATGAAACAAAGAAGTCGATTTTAGAAATGGGTTACGACAAAAAATCCATTCACCAGGAGGTGTACGGATAGCTGAAATGGGAAGGTCAAAAAATGATCTTCAACATGACCATGGTTAACAAGAATCAGGTTCTACTCTAAAAAACTGTTATTAATTTCGTTTAAATAAAAAAATCAATTTATGGGTGCATCCTCACTCATCGTTTTAATTATTGCCGCTCTCGCCTTTTCAATTATTGCTATTCTTATTGCAAAAGTTGTTACAACATCAACTAAGAACAAGCAGAAGGGTGAATCCATCGAATGCGGTATCCCTACATCTGGTCCCAGCTGGATTCAGTTCAACGTTGGTTACTACCTCTTTGCGCTGATCTTCCTGATTTTTGATGTGGAACTGATTTTCTTATATCCATGGGCAGTAGTGGCCAAAAGCGTTGGCTGGCTCGCATTAATTGAAATTGTTATTTTCTTTTTTATATTGTTTATTGGTTTTCTATATGCCCACAGAAAAGGGGCATTGAAATGGAAGTAACAAAAATGTATCTTGTCTGAAGTTAGAAGTAAACGAAAAATGGCAGAACAACAACATACAGCAAACGATTTTCCCGGTCAGATTCATGAAACTCCGGGTGGCGGCATTGTACTCAGCAAACTCGATGATGTCATCAACTGGGCACGCTCCAATTCCTTATGGCCTTTAACCTTCGCCACCAGCTGCTGCGGCATTGAATACATGGCCGTTGCAGGTGCCAAATATGATTTCTCCCGTTTTGGTTTTGAAGTAGCCCGTGCCACACCACGACAGGCCGATGTGATTATTATTGCCGGCACCATCGTTAATAAAATGGCTCCTGTTTTAAAAAGATTATACGACCAGATGGCCGATCCAAAATATGTGATTGCCATGGGAGCCTGCGCTATCAGTGGAGGCCCTTTTTTTTACAATACCTATTCAGTAGTGAAAGGAGCAGATCATGTAATACCGGTTGATGTATATGTAGCCGGTTGTCCTCCACGGCCTGAAGCGTTACTGCATGCATTGATTTCACTGCAGGAAAAAATAAAAAGCGGTTTAACCCGTGAACAAATTAAAGAAGGAAAAGATCAGATATGACGAACGAAGAATTAAAGATCAAATTTACAGGGTTCGTTCCCGGCGTTACTTTTGACGAGGGTGGCGAATGGCTGAATGTTATGATTGAACCTGCAGACTGGAAAGCTTTTGCAGGGCAGATCCGTAAAGATGAATCTTTACAATTCGATTTTCTTTTTTGTCTTACCTGTATTGACTGGAAGACACACTTAACTATGGTGTATCATCTCCGCTCAACCAAACTTCATCACAACATTGTGGTGAAAGCAAAACTCGACAGAACAAATCCTGAAATAGAAACTGTTTGCGATATCTGGCGCACAGCAGAATTTCATGAACGTGAAGTATATGAAATGTTTGGTGTAAAATTTCTGAACCATCCTGATCTGCGCCTGCTGATTCTGGAAGATGGATGGGAAGGAAGAAACCCCTTGCGTAAAGATTTTGAAGACCCGATTAATATGATAAAACTTTAGGCGGCCCCCTTCCGACTTCCCCCAAAAGGGGAAGCCATCAAGGCACAAGGCCAGCTTAGCGTAGATGTTGATAAAATATGAGTGGTTGATAATTGAAGATGAAAGAGCTGAAGTTGATTTAGAAGTTCATTAGTTGATTTAAAAAATAAAAAGCCCGGCTTCCCTCTTGGGAGGGGTGCAGGGGTGGATAATATGTACAGACATACAGAAATAATTAAAGACTTATCACAAGCTCCCGGAGAGGAAGGTGATTTAATCATTAATATAGGACCACAGCATCCTGCCACCCATGGCGTATTGCACCTGGTCATTACATTAAATGGTGAAACCATTAAGAATATAGAACCTCATCTTGGTTTTATTCACCGCTCCATTGAAAAAATGTGTGAAAGCCTTACGTACCGCCAGTTCATTTATGTAACCAGCCGTATGGATTATCTTTCTTCTCACATCAACAATCACGCATGTGCCTTATGTGTTGAAAAAGGATTACAGCTTGAAGTTCCTCCAAGAGCACAGGTGATCCGTGTATTAATGGATGAATTAACAAGAATTGCATCACATGAATTATGGTGGGGAGCAATGGCCATGGATCTCGGCGCTTTCACTCCTTTCTTCCATGCCTTCCGTGAAAGAGAAAGTATCAACGATATTATGGAAGAAACCTGCGGTGCCCGGTTAACTATGAATTATATAGTGCCAGGTGGTGTTATGCAGGACATTCATCACAACTTCCAGAAAAGAGTAAAAGATTTTCTTGTTTTATATAAACGTAAAATTGATGAATATGATGAACTGGTAACAGGTAACATCATTTTCCAGAACAGGATGAAAGGTGTTGGTTATTTATCAGCAGAAGATGCAATTTCATACGGATGCACAGGCCCTGTTGCAAGAGGCAGCGGTGTAAGTTCTGATATCCGCAAACTCTATCCTTACGAAATATATGATAAGCTTGAGTTTGATGAGGTGCTGGAAACAGGTTGCGATTCATTTGCACGGTATATGATCCGTTTGCGTGAAATGAATCAATCGATCCGCATCATTGAACAATTGATTGATAATATTCCGGATGGTGATTTCCAGGCAAAAACAAAAGCCGTGTTGAAATTACCCAAAGGAGATTTTTATACAAGAGTGGAAACAGCACGTGGTGAGTTGGGTGTGTACATTGTCAGCGAAGGCGGCACCACTCCATACAGAATTAAATTCCGTTCACCAGGTTTCTCTAACCTTTCTGCTTTAAATCATATAGCCAAAGGTGGAAAAATAGGTGACTTGATTGCATCAATGGGAACATTAGATTTAGTTATACCTGATATAGACAGATAAAGAATGGCCCTTTAAAATGAGAAGAATAGCTATATATATTTTGTTTGTCTTTGCCTGTTCTTGCAACAGAGGGAATTATAATATTGAAGGGACAGTCAGGTCGATTGAAAAAGGGAAAGATGGTTATACAGCAATAATTGAAAGTAAGACTGGCATAAAAGTTAGCGCTGTAGTTAGTAGAGTTGATATGACATTCGGATATAAAGAACTCGCAGTGGGAGATGAGGTGAAAATTTACGGCGACAGTTCAAATTATAAAGATGAAATATCAATTCATGTAACAAAAATTGTTGATTAATAGTTTAGAAGTACAAGTGTGCGACGCAACAAAAGAAAAATAGCAGCAGTATAGCTGACTAAAAAAGAAAATAAATGTGGAGCTTTAGTGAAATAGCAAAGAATTTTGATTCCTGGTTAAGCCAGCAAGTCAACCCAACATGGACAATGGTTATTGAAATGGTCATTGCCGGTGTTGCAGCCATTGGTTTGTTTGCAGCATTAGGACTGGTGCTGGTAATCATGGAACGGAAAGTGGCGGCATGGATCCAGATTCGTTTAGGACCGAACCGTGTAGGACCAAAAGGAATGTTTCAGTCGCTGGCTGATACTGTAAAATTATTGGTGAAAGAAGGGATGACTCCCGATGGTGCAGATAAATTATTATTCAACACTGCACCGTTTATTGCCATGATTGTTGCCATGCTATTACTTGCACCGATTGGCTTTGCGAAAGATTTTCAATACTGGGATCTGAATATTGGTGTATTATATATCACCGCAATTTCTTCTCTTTCTGTGATTGGTATTTTAATGGCCGGATGGGCCAGCAATAATAAATACTCTGCCTTGGGTGCTATGCGCAGCGGTGCACAGATTGTAAGTTATGAACTCTCTGCAGGTCTTGCTATTCTTTCTGTGATTGTATTAACAGGCAGTTTACGTTTATCTGATATTGTTAATGCTCAGGCTGATGGCTGGTGGATTTTTAAAGGTCACCTGCCAATGTGGGTTGCATTTATCATTTTCATTATTGCTGTTACTGCCGAAACAAACCGTGCACCATTTGATTTAGCTGAAGCTGAATCAGAATTAACA
>JBEBHT010000366.1:0-4276 GCA_040081135.1 Lacibacter sp.
GTGAGATATGTTTAGTTCAGTATAAAACTGAATGTTATTTATCTTCTTTAACACCTGGCCGGATATATTGACAAGTTCAATTTCAGTTATGCTGCTTGGTTCGGACAAATTAATGACAATTTTTTCTGAAGCAGGGTTCGGACTGATCCTGATCACCTCATTTAGCCCAAACCACACCTTTACGGTAAAAGAAGTTTTCTCCCTGTCCATCTTGTCAATTGCCCTCAATCGGTAATAATTCCAGCCTTTTAAAGGATGCAGGTCGACCTCGGTATAAGCCGCCTGGTTTAAAATAACTTTGGCCGGAACCTTTCTTAACAGTTCAAAATTCACCCCGTCCCTGCTTCGTTCAAGAATATACTCCTCCTGCTCATCGTTATTCATGACATGCCAGTCAATAACTACTTCCATATTCTTTGCCCTCGCCGAAAAACTGGAAAGATCGAGTGGTAATGGATTCAGCGCCACACTTGTTGTTCCTAAAGCAAAAGGACTGAACACATTTACCGCATTCCAGGTAATTGTGCCCGGGCCTGGACTTACTGCCCCAGCTGCAGACCCGCCTCCGCCATAACTATCCCAGCTGGCACCATCAAAATGAGCAATTACTAATGACGGCAGGTCTGTTACATAACTCAAATTACAGGGGCTTTGGGCTGTCCAGCCAATGGTTACATTCACTGAAGTACCTGCTCCGCTGTTTATATGATCCAGTGTCCAGTATTCGCATTGGCTTACACGTTGCAAACCACCTGCTGTAATTAATCCCCCTCCAAGCAGCCGGGCATTTCCCCTAATGAATTCTGCTGTAAATTCATCTGCAACATCATCCGGTGCAGAAATGGAAATGGTTCTGTAGTGATCGGTTGTGGATGTAACAAATTTACCAACTGGAAATACAAAGCCGGTATTCCCTATTTTACGCAAAGGGCCGGTTACATATGAATTAGCACTTCCACCAAGTGAAGAACCCGTTGCTGAAATAGTTAAAAGATTTGCAGTTGATGTTACAACCCTCCCATTGTTAAGTGAAAGTAAACCACTCATTGTGGAAGGGCCATTTAGGACTTTTTGTGAGCCACCATAGATGTACACATTGGCATAATCAGCTCTGCTAGTAAATTGCTGATCACCTTCAGCTAAAAGCCGATCGTATACAACAATTGAATTAGCTCCCAGTACTTTTGTACCCCCATTTGCCAACGTGCCGGTTAAAGAAATTCCATTAGCATGCCTTGTATAAAGAGTACCCGCCAAATTAAAGTTTGTTGACCCCGTTATTTGATATTCATAAGCAAACAATTCTCCATTAACTGTAAAGGTTGAGTTGTCGATTTGTTGGTTTGCGATTAAGCCTCCCTGTGAACCTACTGCCAATACAAGACCTGGCCCATTCAGGTTAATTATACCAGCCCCACCCAGATTTGCAAAAACACCGTTCATTATAAACTGGCCAGATGTGTTTGATTGAGTAAGTATTGCGCCTCCTGAGGTAATAATTCCATCACGGAATGTTTTGGTTCCACCGCTCTGGAAAGTAATATTTGCTCTCACATCTAAATACCCGTTAATTGTTGTTTGAGACGCCGAGCCTACAATTCCAACGTTACTATAAATAATAAATCTCGGACGGTCATTGGGTCCACTATTCGGGAAATATGTAATATTTACTGCATCAAATATTCCACCCGACCAATAGAAATTAGATAGATTAGCAAACGTAACTCTCGGACTGTAAGCAAAATCATCAGATTCATTTGGAGCTGCATTTGTTTGTGCAAAAACAGAACCATTCGGTTCAACCCTGATTGTACTTGTTCCCGATGGCATTGTTCCATTAATTGTATAGGAGCCGAGAATAGTCATATCTGTTCCTGCAGCATCGAATAAACTGAATGCGACACCGGCATTATGAACCAATGAACCACCTGCATTAATTGTCAGCTTGTTTGCGGATGTTGTATTGTTGATTGTAACAATATGTGTGGTATTGATTGTAATTGCATTGGCCGCATCTGTAGGAACAACTGCTGTGGGAGTCCAGATTATATTATCAACCGATGTTTCCCATGTGGAAGCATCATCCCATGTTCCGCTTTGAACCGTTCTGTAATAATTACCGGGCAATGCTGCTCCTGCAATTAAAAAACCTCTAATCCTGATATCATCAATGTTTGAGTTCCCACCTCCAGTTACAGCCGCCAGATTAACGGCAGTATTGGTAGACATGATCCATCTTATAAAAACTGATGGCTGATCATTACAGGCAGCAGGCAAAGCGATATTTGTTAATACTCCAGAAGCGTAATCATCAGCTGTTACAACTGCTCCACCCGGAATCGCAGTCCATAGTCCCGCCGCACCAATTCGATATTCAAGAATGAAATCCCTTGGACCAGTAGTTGTCGATCGTTGCTTACTGGACAGAGTAATTGTATTGTACCCTGTTGTTGTAACTTCTACCTGCCAGTATTTTGTAGTGGCTCCCGTAATCCAGTTTGTGGCCACTGAAGAATTGGTAGTAGCTCCTGCAGGTGTAAAAGTGGGAGCATTGGCACCAACAGTTGTAACCGTTTTCGCTGCATTTAAAGGAATAGCTACGTCAGCTATTGCATCATCCGGGTCATTGGGAAAATTCCATTCCACCAATGTTGTTTGTCCAAATAAACAACCTGCTGAATGCAGGAATAAAAAAAGAGTAAAAAATCTCCTCATCCTTTTCAATTTAAAAAGTGAACAATCCTTGACTGTCGGATCCCAGGTAAATAAATCATCAACAAAAGGGCGAATGAAATGGTGTTTCGAAGAGGAGGGATTAGCTATTGTATTTATACAAGATATAGGTTTCTTTTAAAAAAACATAACTTTCTGTATGCCAAAAACCGGGTATGTCTTTCTACTATTTCTTCCGGAGATCAGGAAAATGAACTCTAACAGTTTGTTTTGGAATACCCCCGTTCCCGTCTGTAAGCTCCCCTTATTTTTTCCCATCTATGTGGGCGATCTTTCCCAGCAATGTCCACAGCTCTGCTCGGTGCTCTTTGTGAGACGGTTGCTGGGAATGTTTGGGAAAACCTCGCAGGGAAGATGGACAATATAACTTTAGAGGAGAATAAACTGCCAAACGACACCAACTATTTTGATGCTATAAATAATTACCCCAACACAAATTTGTACTCAGCAGCAATTGGAAAACTATAAGACTAATGAATTTTAAGCCAAAATGTATCAAGTTATCTCGTTTTTTAGGTTTTTTGTTTTCTAATAAAATACCGTGCAGCGGGTATTCCCTGTAAGAGATAATAAAGTGATTTTTATCCGATAAAATGAAAAAAATCATGGCAATCAATTTAAGTACTGCGGCTGCTCCGGTAAACCCAAAAACAGTAATAGAATCACATGCAGACTATTCACCATTATTGCTTTTGCCGATAGCAGCAGCAGTAGTGTATAACTCATCCACAAAAAAATTGCGGAACACCAAAAGAAAACTTGGTTGGCAAGTAATGAATCTGCAGTTAAAATCAATGCTATTGTTTAGAGGCAGGAAAAAGAAGTCGCTGCAGTTTATAATCTTTCTGATAGCCATATTGATTGGTGTGGCATTTGGAATACTATTCAGCTTTACTGCTGGGTTATTTGCTTTTGTACTTTCCCTTGTTGCAGCTATAGTTATTCTTTTTATAAAAGCTGATCGTGGTTAATCCCGGGCAAATTTAATCAACAAAAAAGTATACTTATGAAAACTATATTAGTTTCAATTGCTTTTTTGCTTCTTAGCAATGGCTGTTACTGCCCAAAACGAATGCGAATGCTTATCCGGCAACTACCAAAATGGAAAATATACAAAGCCTTCAAAATAAATCACTTTACTGGCATTGACTACTAAACAAAAAAATAATAAAAAATAAACCAATTTATCAAAATGAAAAAAACAATTCTAATACCTATTGCGCTGTTTATAACAGTATTTGTAATGGCACAAGATAAAAAAATTAATGTATCGCTGATGGGTGGTATTTCGCTGCCGAAATACAGTTACAAGTTCAATGGGGTGTCTTCTAACAGAAGTATTTACCAGGGATATACAGGAGGCGTATTGTTTACATTGGAAGGGCTCGATATTTCCTTCATAAGTATCGGACTTGGGATTAACTATTTGCAGGCAGGAGCCATTAACAAAGCTCCGGCACTTACTAATGCAGTTGAGTCTAAAAACAGGATAAATTACATACAGGCAGAAGCATTTATTTTTAAGTTTAAACCGGTAAAAATA
>JBEBHT010000367.1:0-4266 GCA_040081135.1 Lacibacter sp.
CAGGAAGTAAAAAGCCAGTTTAAGGGAAGTTAAATACAACACATCTGCCATTTAATGGCTTCCTTCCTTTAGCTTTGCAGTTCAATTTTCCAGAAAAGTGAACAGGCAACAAATTATTTATGTAACTGCTGCAATCACAGCAGTTTTTCTTTTATTCTTTTTTGGACGTACAGTTCCAAAAAAAGAAGATAACCACGATCATAAACCTGCAGCGGCTACCCCACCCCAAGCTCAAACAGAGACGCTTGACTTTACAACTATGCTGGGGTTAGCTAAAAAGAGACTGACTCCGTCCCAACTGCAAAAAGTAACAGAATGGGAAAACTCAGTGGTGAGAGGCGACGTAAAAAATCAACAGATCCAGGTTTACAAAAAGCTTTCAGCCTTCTGGATGGATTCTGTTGGGGCCTTTGTACCCTACGCAAAATATCTTGCTGAATCTGCTAAGTTGGAAAATTCGGAGAAAAACCTCACCTTTGCTGCCCATTTGTTTTTAGGTGAACTTCAAACCGTACAGGAACAACCCTTAAAAGTTTGGATGGCCAAAGAGGCAAAGGAGTTATTTGAAAAGGCTTTAGAACTGAATCCCGGTAACGATTCCACTAAAATCGGCCTTGGCAGTACCTACTTCTTTGGAGCTGCTGACAACGAGCCGCCAATGAAAGGAATTGGGTTGATACGGGAAGTAGTAGAAAAAGACCCCAATAATGCATTTGCACATTATATGCTTGGAGTTGGTTCTTTCGTAAGCGGGCAATGGCCGAAGGCAATTGAACGTTTTGAAAAAGTATTGACACTTGAACCGCAAAATCTGGAAGCCATGATACGGCTGGCAGATGCTTACGAGCAGAATGGAGATAAGAAAAATGCAAAAAAATGGTTCCTGCAGTTTGCGCAAACAGTTAAAGAACTGGAAGCGCAAAAGAAATTTCGCAGTAACCCGGAAATGATGAAGCAGATAGAAGAACACATTAAGATATTATAAACCTGATTTTTAACGAACGTAAATCTGATTTAATTATGCCTTGCGGAAAGAAAAGAAAGCGTCATAAAATTGCTACTCACAAACGTAAAAAACGTCTCAGAAAGAACCGTCATAAGAAGAAGAATAAATAATCTTCTGAATTGAACGGAGTCCCGCTATAACGGGACTCTGCTTCGCTATGGCCAATACAGAAATCAGTCTGCTTGCTTGTATACTCATGCTGTATTTGGTTTATTCCTTCCTGATCAGGTGAAGTAAGAATGGTTCAATTATCTAAAGACGTAACAAGTGAACAAGGAACTGATCATTAATTCTGCTCCAACCGGGGTGGAAATTGCATTGTTAGAAGACAAAAAACTTGTAGAGCTGCATCAGGAAAGTCATGATGCCAGCTTTACTGTTGGTGATTTGTACCTGGGTAAAGTAAAAAAGCTTGTCCCCGGTATGAATGCTGCATTTGTGGACGTTGGCTTTGAAAAAGATGGCTTTCTGCATTACACCGACTTGAGTCCCTATGTACGTTCTATCCTAAAATTTACTGCTCAATCTGTAGCCGATAAAAGTGAAGGAATCCCTGATTTTGGTAAGTTTCAAACTGAAGCAGAAATTATCAAAACAGGAAAAATCAGCGAAGTACTGAATGGCAAACCCAATGTACTTGTGCAGATTTTGAAAGAACCAATCGCAGCCAAAGGCCCACGCCTCAGTTGCGAAATTTCATTACCCGGCCGTTTTGTTGTACTTACTCCTTTCAATGATATAGTAGCAGTTTCCCGCAAAATTCATTCAAGCGATGAAAGAAAGCGTTTGCAGAAAATTGTGGAAGCCATCAAAACAAAAAACTTTGGTGTAATTGTAAGAACAGCTGCTGAAGGAAAGAATACCGCTGAACTGCATGAAGATCTCAACAACCTGATCAACATGTGGCAGCAGATTCAGCACAACCTGAAAAATGCTGTTCCTCCTGCAAAAATTCTCGGCGAAACAGATAAAACTACCAGCATTCTCCGTGATTTATTAAATGCTGATTTCAACCGTATAGTTGTAAATGATAAAAACATTTACAATGATGCACTGGCTTATATTCAAAAAGTATCTCCCGAAAAAGCAGATATCATCAGTTTTTACCAGAATGGATCTCCCATCTTCGACAGTTTTGGTGTAACCAAACAGGTGAAAGGTTCGTTTGGCAAAACAGTGAACCTTGCAAGTGGTGCTTATCTTATTGTTGAGCATACAGAAGCACTTCATGTAATTGATGTAAACAGCGGTTACAAAAGTGTAAGCACGAACCAAGAAGAAAATGCTTTGCAAACCAACCTGGAAGCTGCTGAAGAAATTGCAAGGCAACTTCGTTTAAGAGACCTGGGTGGAATTATTGTTTGCGACTTTATTGATATGAAGCTGCCCGATAATAAACGCCGTCTTGCAGAAGCAGTTGAAGAGTTTATGCGTGCAGACAGGGCTAAACATGCGATTCTGCCGATTTCCAAATTTGGGTTGATGCAGATTACAAGGCAGCGAATGAAGCCTGAGGTAAACATCAATACACAGGAAGTTTGTCCAAGCTGTAATGGTACAGGTAAAGTTTCATCAGCATTGATTCTGGAAGATGAAATAGAAAAGAACCTCAGTTACCTGGTAATGCAGAAACACAATGGCCTTACTATTTCTGTTCATCCGATAATGGAAGCCTATTTAAGAAAAGGATTACCATCAAGAAGAATGAAATGGAGCTGGAAATACAAACAAAAAATCAAGGTGAAAGCAAATACATCTTATCATCTTACCGAATATCATTTCTTCGATAATCACGAAGAAGAAATTAAACTCTAAAGAAAAAAGGTTGATCAGTGATCAACCTTTTTTTATTCAATTAAACTGCAGCAATCATACTGATCTCTACATTCACATTTTTGGGTAATCCCTTTACAGCAACTGTTTCACGGGCAGGAAATGCTCCGCT
This sequence comes from Lacibacter sp., assembly GCA_040081135.1. Lineage (GTDB taxonomy): Bacteria > Bacteroidota > Bacteroidia > Chitinophagales > Chitinophagaceae > Lacibacter. Next base: position 2,952 of record JBEBHT010000367.1, read on the forward strand.
GAAATATTTACCATAGATTTCATTCACATCACTGAACAGGTTCATATCACTCAGGAAGATGGTTGTTTTTACAATATTGCTGAAATCTAATCCTGCTTCTGTAAGAATAGCTTTCAGGTTATTCATCACCTGGTGAGTTTCTGTCTGAATGTCCGGATTATTGAGATCACTGCTTCCCGGTTTAATACAAATTTGCCCGGAGATAAATACAAAGCCTCCGGCAGCTACTGCCTGATTATATGGACCGATAGGTGCAGGTGCCTGAGCGGTTTCAATGATTTTCTTTTCCATGATACCGCAAACTTAGTTTTTTAGAAGTAAGAAAAAAATCCTGTTTCGGTTTTCAGCTCTGTAAATTTGCGGGGCATGAAAATTCTCATCATTTGCAGTAACCCTGTTTCCTCCTTATTCGGAAAAAAAATCCCGTTCGAAGGAACTGATTGCGCAATTGCAAAAGAAATTCCTGCAGCCGGTCTGGTTGGTTTTGATTGTGTGATTGATCTTGAATTTGAACATCATCCTGAACGGATCAGACATTATAAATCATCTTCCACCCCGGTGTTGATTGGCTCAGTTGTATATACATTGAAAGAATTACAGGCAGAACAATTTTCCATTGCCCGTTTCAACCACTGGCCTTTGTTCATCAGCAGAAATTGTATTGAATTTTCATCTCAACAGCAGCAACTGTTTCAGGATTTATTCAATCAATGGCAGATTCCTTTTTACGAAACGGCTGATGTACCCGGTTTTGTCAGTGCAAGAACGGTGAGTATGATTGTAAATGAAGCCTTCATGGCTAAGCAGGAAAATGTTTCAACGATCAGTGAAATTGATACTGCCATGAAACTGGGAACGAATTATCCACTTGGGCCTTTCGAATGGTGCAATGAGCTTGGTGAAGAACGGATCATTCAGCTATTGCAAAAACTTACTGAACAGGATAACCGTTATCAACCGGCAGAATCTTTACTTTCTTACATAGCAAATCACTGATATGGCACTGCTTCTTTGTATTGATACATCCACTACTCATGCATCTGTTGCCCTGGTCAGAGATGAAGAAGTACTTTGTATAAAAGTGAACCAACAGCAAAAAGATCATGCATCCTTTTTGCAGCCTGCCATAAAAGAAATCATATTTGAATCCAAACTCAACTTGGCTGATGTAAAGGCAATAGCGGTTACTTCCGGCCCGGGTTCTTATACAGGTTTACGGGTTGGTTTTTCTTCAGCCAAAGGATTGTGTTATGCATTACAAATACCATTGATTGCCATTTCTACAACTGAAGTTATGAGTGCAGCAGCTTTGCAA